>NZ_JAUSCH010000001.1 GCF_030651595.1 Candidatus Oleimmundimicrobium sp.
GCCATGCTCACATATATAAAATATGCTCCTAAAACCAAACTTAAAAAACTTGATACTCTACCTATAGAAACTAAAACAAGATGGACGAAAAAATAGGAAAAAGCCACGATTGTAACGGTCAAAATTAATCCACCTAAATACTCCAATTTATCTTTAAAAAAACACCTCAAAATATCTTCGGCCTTGGTAATTAAAAAGCCAATCAACCTCACGGGATGAGGCAAAAAAGCCGGATCCGCTATCGTCATATCGAGAATAAACGCGATTAAAACCTGCAAAACAATTTCATTCATTAAATCCCCGCCAATTCAAATATCTTTTTAATTTCCAGGCTCTCGCTTAAAATTTGAGCCCAACGCTCAAAGCTCTTCTCTCGAAAGTCAACACTATCAATAGCTTTACTTTTCAAAGGAGGTAGCTTTTTTCTTACTCGAAGATTATTAATAAACGCTCTTCTTATGTCTTTGTTGATAAATAAATCATGGATATAAGTGCCAAAAGCCAGTTCGCTTGAGCTCACTGCTCCATCACCGATATCCTCCTTTTGCGCTCTACTGCAAAGCGATAAAACGGGTGTCCCCTTTAAAAGCTTCGTCCTTCCGGAGTGAATTTCATAACCATCAAATTTATGTCCTTCTGTCCCCGGAAAAAGTTTCAGTGGTCGCATAAAATGTGCCTCTACTTGCTTCGTAATTTTTTCCTTTGAGAAATAAGTAACCGTGGGCAAAAGCCCTAAACCTTCAATCTCTTTGTTCTTTGACTCTAAACCCTCAGAATCGTATAGCTTTTCTCCTAACATTTGATAGCCACCGCAAATTCCAATTACAGGAACACCTGAATTATTTAGTTCCTTAATTTTTTCAATGAAACCATTTGCTCGAAGCCACATTAAATCTTCAACGGTACTCTTGCTACCTGGAATTATTACCGCATCAGCATTTTTAAGCTCACTTTCTAAGCTCACATACCTTATTTTTACCCCATTCTCTCTTGTCAAATAATCAAAGTCGGTAAAATTTGAGATATGGGGCAACCTTATGACAGCAATATCAATTTCGGCAGTTTTGTCTCCCATTTCTAAAACGGGTATCGAATCTTCCTCTTGAATTCCTAAATCGCGAACATAGGGAATAACTCCCAAAACAGGTTTACCTGTGTCTGTTTCCAAAAAATCCAAGGCAGGTTCAAGAAGCTCCCTGTCCCCCCTAAATTTGTTAATCACCAGCCCCATAATAAGCTCTCGTTCTTCTGATTCGATTAAGTTAAGTGTTCCTACAATTGAGGCAAGCGCTCCACCTTTATCAATGTCGGCAACGAGCAAAACCGGAGCTTCAGCGGCTTTTGCTATTGCCATATTAACTATGTCAAAATCACGCAAATTTACCTCAGCGGGGCTTCCCGCCCCTTCGATTACAATAACGTCATATTCTGACATTACTCTTTTAAGAGAAGTCATCATCGCCCCCCATGCTTCATCCCTAAATTTCTTGTGATACTCCTGAGCCGTCATATCACCAACCGGTTTCCCGTGGACAATGACTTGAGTTTTATAATCCTTCTTAGGTTTTAAAAGAATCGGATTCATATCCACAGTCGGTTCTACACATGCGGCTTGAGCTTGAACAGCTTGAGCCCGGCCAATCTCGCCCCCGTCTTTAGTGACAAATGAATTTAAGGCCATATTTTGTGATTTATACGGCGCGACTTTATACCCTCTATTTGAAAAAATCCTGCACAATCCGGTAACCAACAAGCTTTTGCCGACACCCGAAGCTGTCCCCTGAACCATTATCGTTTTAGCTGCCATTTTTACACTCCATTAGTCATTAGTCGGTAGCCAATAGTCTATCGATACCTCCGCATATTCGTCATTGCCGTGCCTCCCGCCGTGCCCGCCGCTGGCGGGGCAGGCAGGCGGGCTTCTTGACTGCCTTTTTATGAGATTGCCGCGCTCCGCTCGCATCTATGAAAAGGCCTGTCAATATTAATTTGTTTTTTCTCCCTCTCGGTTGAAGCTATGCTAATATGCATCTATTCGTGCGTGAATCTCACGCTACAATTTAAAAATTTATCAGAAGCTCCCTAATCAATGACAAAGAGTCTACTAAGAGACTATGCGAGCGAAAGGGAGCTTGTCTTCTGTGAGCGCGCTTTCTGTATAGTTACACCTTCCTTGTATTCTTGGCTATAGGTTAGTATTTTGAAGACTGCCTCAGCTAGTCTTCTGGCTATGGCCATTTTAGCCTTGGATGAACCTTTCCTTCCCTTTATCCTAGTATATTTGGCAAGAAGAATAGGTGATTTTCTTACGGCAGGAATTGCTGCTTCAACCAGTGCCCACTGAAGATACTTATTCCTATCTTTTGACCTCTTGTAACAAGTTTTCCCTGCACTTGAACTTATTCCTGGAACCAGCCCTGAGTAGGAGGCAAGATTTTTATGTGAAGGAAACCTTTCTATAGTCCCAATTTCTGTTGCAATAAGGTATGAGGTTATTTTCCCAATTCCCGGGATGGTTTGAAGTAATCTCATTTGGTTGGTTTCTTTAACTGTTTCGGCAATAACCTTATCTAATTGTTTTATCTCTCGATTTAAGCTTTCAATCATCTCTAAGTATTTAAAGACAATTGTTTTGGCTGGTTCTTTCCAGTCTAGGTTCTTTACATATCTGGTCCCGGATACGCCAAAGGCATCGCTTAGAGGCACCTCAAAACCATATCTGGCCATAAAAGCTGAGATTTTGTTCTTAAGAGAGGTTCTTATCTTAACCAGAGTAAACCTGTGCCTTAAGATATCTTTCCTATCTCTTTCTTTCTTGGTAGAAACGTAGATTTCAGGAATAAGATCGGCTCTAAGTAAACAAGCTAACGTTTTTGCGTCTACTTTGTCTGTTTTTACTTTAGCAGAAGAGATAGCTTTGGTTTGCTTAGGATTGGCCAGTTTCACTTCTCCCACATAGTCTTTTAAGATATCATAGGTAAACATCCAGTTGTAGGTGGATTCTACTGTTGCTATGGCATCTTCTTTGAATTGTGAGAAGTACTCTTTGAGAGCTTCCCGTTCTGTTTTTACTACTTTCTCTTCCACTATGTTTCCTTCCTTATCTTGAACATTAACAAAGCAGTACTTCTTGTGAGAATCAACTCCTAAAAAAATGTTATAATCGTTCATGAGGCCACAACTCCTTTCTTAAGGTTTGTTTTTTGGTAATAAACATTTTACCTTAAGCGGTGTGGCCTTTTCATCTTATCAATGAC
>NZ_JAUSCH010000002.1 GCF_030651595.1 Candidatus Oleimmundimicrobium sp.
GTACCGTTTTTGTGTCTGGGTTTTCAGAGGGAGATTGGTATTGGCGGGTAAAGTCGGTTGATTGTGTCGGCAATAGAGGTGACTATTCGGTTGTTAGAACTTTTAGCATAAACAAATAGCTTATTCACAGCCAAACAACCAACAGTTAGATTTACAAGATGACTCTATTGCGTATTGATAGATTTTTCAATTTTTACCAAAGATGGTAGTTGGAAACCAATGGTTGTTATAGACTACCAAGTTCATTTTGAACTTCTTCGGAAATTACCCCAAAACCACCGGTGATATAGAGTTTTTTAATGTCATCGCTGTAATTTATGAGGTAGTTTTTTGTCGAATTAGGAATGGAACCGTTTCGTGTCAACAAAATCGGGCATGGCCCAATTTTGGCTGCGTATGAAGCGCTTGCTAAGGCATCTGGGAAATTTTCGCCTGTGGCGATGAAGATATTATCTGAACCGGGAAAGTATAAGAAATACCTTTCGGCTATTTTTTTGGCTGTGTCATATCTATCGGTTCCGCCTATCCTTAGCGGGTTTGGGAGATTAGCTTCTACTTTGCTTGAAACAGCTCCGGTTCCTCCAACAATGATAGTTTGCTTGATATCTAAACTAATTAGTGCCTGAGTTGTTGAATCCGGAATAAAATCTTTATTTACTAAAAGTATTGGGATTTGATTATAAGCTGCGTAGCATGATATGGATAAAGCATCAGGATAGTTCAATCCGGTTGCAATTATGGCTGTTCTACTGGGAGAACCAACCTCAAGTGCAATTTTAGCGGCAGTTTCATATCGATTACGGCCTTCCAGACGTTTTACAGTAAGTCCCTTTGATATAAGCAGTGAATCAATTGTGTAAGGGATGGCGCTTTCTCCCCCTAAGATGATAGCTTTACTTGAACCCAACCGCTTGATTTCGTCCAAAGTTTCTGTGGTTAAATTTGACGAGTTGACCAGAAGCATGGGAGCATAGTTTTTGTAGGCCAAAGGAGCGCCGCTTAAAGCATCAGGAAAATCTGTGCCCTTGGTCAGAATTACTGTCTCAGCTGAATTCCAACTCTGTTTTGAAATTTCAATGGCTGTTTTATAACGGTCCGAGCCGGCCAATCGTGTTATGGGTCTGAATTTGAACCAGGTGCTTTTCAGCTTTAAAATGTTGTGAAAATCGATTCCGGATACATCTTTGCTCCCGTTTGAGCCGAGGATTCTTAGGGTTTTAACGCGGGGGGTGATGCCGGTTTCTAAGATTTCAAAACCCCGCAATTCTCCTAAAACTGAGGTTAAAATATTGGAATTTAATTTTGCCTGGAGTTCATTGGCGGGAATTGACAAACTCCAGTTATAATTAGATGACCAGGTACAATACCCGCAAGGCACGCCCCTTAAATATGGTAGGGCGATTGTTCCCCAAACATTTTCATTGTTTTCGGTGTGTCCTCCACAACAAGCATGATAAGCTGCCGAAATGGGTTTCGAATCATAAGTCAATATTTCTTGGGCAGTTTCGTCTACGGCTTGTTTGAAGTTCGGGATTTGAGCTTCATAACTGTATCCGAGGTAGTATTGACAACCTGTAATTGCTTTAATATCAAATCCATCTGCTTTGTAGGGATTGTCCGCGTTTTGTTTTTTTTCCAGGACGTATGATCTTGCGGCAACGGCCAGGGCTTTAAGAGTTTCCCGGGGCCAGGTGTCGTTCGCTCCTACTAAACCATAAAGATATTGGTTCAAAGGCAGTTCGTTTATGGCCCAGAGCGAGTTAGAGTTGGAAGAGAACTTTGTCTCTATATCTCCTCTAAAATAGTTTAGTGATGAAAGATTTTCTAAAATTAAGATTGAAGATGTATTGGGAGATATTGAGATATATGATGAGGTGCTTCTCAGCGTTTTGGTTGGAGTTGCAATTGTGTAGGAACTATCTTCACTATCGTAAGAGATGTCGATTGTTTCTTTCCCCAGACTTGTCAAAAGTTTATTTTCTAAGTCGTCAAAAACTACTAAACCATCGCTTCCGGAAATTGATATGGTTGAAGCTGTAGAATAAAGTCCGACTCTTATTGACTGATTTTCTTTGGCCAAAGAAGGGATTACCGATGTGTAATATTTTCTTAAAATATCGCGATATGTGTATCCGTATCCGGCCTGAGCCATGTCTCTGGCGCCGGCAAGACACATTCCTACGCCATCTCCGCTTCCCTGCTCATGAAGAACATAGTACTCGGTTGCGTTTGCTGAGATTGGGATTATAAATACAGCTAAAAAAACAAGCATCATTGCTATTGAGTTAAGATGTCTTTTTTTTGGTGAAATTTTTTTCACTCCTTTTTTCCGCTGCAATTTCTCCATATGTTGCTCCAATTAACAACAAAGCAAGAAGCGGCACAAGCATAAGTATCTTTATCGAGGTTGAAAGGGGAAGAGGATAATAAACATTAAAGATTTGGCGGAAGACATAAAAAAGGCCAAAAGCGGCCATGCTGTATAGCCATCCGTCTACTTTAATATAAAAACCGGTCCAAAATCCGCAAAAAAGAACAGTTGTATAATGGGTTAACAGAATACCTGCATAAAAAAAGACATTTTTGGGAATAAACATTGAGACTAAAAAATTACTCAAAAGGCGGAAAATTAAGAGTGAATAAAAAGCGGCTTCTGTTACAATTCTTAATCGGTGAAACATTTTATACTCCGTTTCTTTCCGTTTTCTAAAAAATTTACGCTAATTTGATAATATCTTTTGATAGAGAAAATTAGTAGTTTTAATTAAAATAATCTTATTTAAAAGAATTTAAAGTGTAAAGTAGTTTAAGGCAGAAATTAAATACTTTCTCGAACTGTTCTTTCTTTGTTCTGTAAGATTTCTTTAGATATAATGGTTAAAAGATTTTGACTTATGAGGTAGATTATGAAGACACTAATAATTTCAAATATGTATCCATCATTGAGCAATCCCACTTTTGGAGGGTTTGTTCAAAATCAAGTTGAGGAGCTAAAGAAAAGAGAGATTAAATTTATTTTTGCCGTAAATCGCATAAAAAAGGGTGGATATGTATCTCTTTGGAAATATCTCCTTCTTTTTATGAAGATTATTTGGGCATCTACTACGGATTTTGATTTAATTCATGCGCACTATCTCTTTCCAACAGGATTTTTGGCTCTCTTTCCTCATTTTGTGCGGCGCAAGTCCTTGGTTGTTACGGCTCATGGGAGTGATGTTAATTTTGGGCAAAGCTCTCGTTTTTTTCGTTCTCTCATTAAATTTACCTGCAAAAGAGCCACGATTGTGATTTTTGTGAGCGAAGATTTGGCGGAAAAGGCCAAGTCTTTATATTCAATTTCTTCAGAGAAAATAAGGGTTATAGATTGCGGAGTAGATACAGAGGTTTTTTTGCCACAAGACAAGATTCGCTTGAGAGAAAAACTTAGTTTACCTTTGGATAGAAAAATAATTCTCTTTGTTGGAAATCTTGTGAAGGTAAAAGGGGTAAACTTTTTAATTGAATCCATTCCCGATATTTTGTCATCTGAGCCAAATCTTCTGACTGTAATTATAGGAGAGGGGGAGTTGGAGGAGAAACTTAAGATTCAAGTAAAAAGTTTGGGGATTGAAAATTTTGTTCAATTCGAGGGGTTTAAATCTCATTATGAGATAGCTTTATGGATGGGTGCCTCAGATCTGTTTGTGTTGCCGTCTCTTAGTGAAGGGTTTGGTTTAGTTGTGCTGGAGGCCTTATCTTCGGGAACTCCTGTTGTGGCTTCTAAGGTGGGTGGCATTCCTGAACTTGTAAAAGATGGTGAGAACGGTTTTTTAGTTGAGCCGGCTAATTCTCATAATATGGCCAAAAAAATTGGGTTTTTGCTTAAAAAGGATGAAAATTATTTAAATATGTCAAAAAAGGCGAGGGAATCAGCTTTTTTGCACGATGTTAAGCTGCAAATCGAGAAAATTGTAGAGCTGTATCACAAAACGGTTGATAAAAAACAAAAAAAAGAAAACAAAAAGTTTTTAAGTTAATTTACCGGCTTGTCTTACTGGTAACATAGTGTTATATTATGCTCAGATTAAACAAGGCAAAGGGGAGTTTATTTTGCATACATTGATTGTTGTTATTCATGTTATCGTTTGTATCGGTTTAGTGGCGGCGATTCTTTTGCATTCAGGAAGAGGGACCGGACTAACCGCTTCATTTGGAGGAAGTACGAGTGCGTTTTCCGGAAGTAGCTTAATTGAAAAAAATCTTGACCGCATTACCATAGGATTGGCAATTATCTTTGTGTTTACCTCAATAACATTGGCCTTTTTCTTTTAAGTTAAAATATTAAAAAATTTAAAAAAGAATAAAGTATTGGCGTCCATAAAATCTTTGGATTTTCAAATAGGCGCCTTTTTTGTTTAGATATAGATTTTGTGCCAAATGTGTATATGTGAAAAGTTCAGAAATTTTAAAGATTGGTCGAAATAATGTAAAATAAACATCAAAAATAACAGATGTTTAAAATTAGTATTCCGGAAAGGGGTTAAAAATTGTCAAAGAAATTTAAGCTGAGTTTAGTTGTATTTATTATTTTGGTTGTAAGTGTTGTGATGGTTGCAGGTTGTGTTCCAAAAGAAAAAGCTGAAGAGGAAGGCAAAACATTTAACGCTTTTTTAATGGAGCCGGTAACTTTAGACGCAGCTCATTCTCAAGAGTCTGAAGGAATTCAAGTCGCGAAACAGATATATGATGGCTTGGTTGATTATAATCCGGAAACTTTGGAGTTAACTGCCGCGATGGCGGAATCGTGGGAACCAAACGAAGATGCCTCGGTTTGGACATTCAATCTTAAAAAAGGCATTAAGTTTCACAATGGCCGAGAGTGTCAGGCAGAAGATTTTGTGTATTCCTGGAGTCGTGTAGCTTCAAAAGATACGGCATCCGAAGTGGCTTACCATCTTTCTCCAATTAAAGGTTTCAATGACTGCCAGGAAGGAAAAGCCGGTACATTGGCGGGCGTTAAGGCAATTGATGACTATACGCTCGAAGTTTCATTAGACTATTCTTACGGTGAATTTCCGGTAACCTTAGGCCATCCCGTTTTCTTTCCGGTTCCCAAAGAAGAAGTTGAAAAATGGGGAGATAAATTTTCTGAATATCCTGTAGGCACTGGTCCTTTTAAATTTGCAGAGTGGACCCATGACCAGCACATTACTCTTGAACGGTTTGACGATTATTATGGAGACGCGGCTCGTTTAGATAAAGTAGTGTTCAATATTTTTGCTGATGAGGAAACAGGATATCTCGAATTTGAGGCCGGCAATTTAGATGACTGCCAGATTCCTATGGGCAAAATAAAAGAAGTTCAGGATAAGTGTGGCGAAAGAGCTCTTATTAATCCGATGTTGGGTATCTACTACTATGGGTTAAATATGCAAACTGAGCCATGGAAAGATAATGTTGAGCTCAGAAAGGCCTTAAACTACGCTATTCATCGCGCGATAATTACGGATGTTGTTTGGGAAGGGTCTCGCGTGCCGGCAACAGGAATAATTCCCGCCGGTATTCCCGGTTTTAAAGAAAACGCTATGCCATATATGTTTGACCAACTAAAGGCTAAAGATTTGTTGGAGAAGGCCGGTTACCCGGATGGGAAAGGATTACCAAAGCTTACTTTAGGTTACAACACCGGCTCCAGTCACGACAAAGTTGCTCAAGCGGTGCAGGCCCAAATGAAAGAGGTTGGCATAACATTTGATATTACCGGCTACGAGTGGGGGGCATATCTTGATAAGATTCAAGCCGAAGAAATTACTTTCTTTAGGCTTGGTTGGTCGGCGGATTATCCGACTATGGATAACTTTCTCTACCCGCTTTTTTATTCGGAAAACGCGGGGGCGGACAATATGGTTTACTACAACAACTCCGATGTTGATAAAAAGCTTCTTGAAGCCAGAAGAGAAACGGATGAAGCCAAAAGAAGAAAGCTTTATCAGGAAATTGAGCAGATAGTGCTTGAGGATGCTCCCATTGTGCCAATAGCATTCTATAAAACAACCAGGGTAATAGGCGAAGACGTAAATGGGTATATTAGAACGGCTATGGATGATACGCCATATGAACGTGTCTGGTTTTCTAAATAAAAGTGGACTTAAAAAGGGCTTGTAAGAATGGTTATTTCTTGCAAGCCCTTTTTATTTTGTGCTAATTTTAAATCGCGTTAATTGACAAGGAGGGGTAAATGACACGATTTATTATCAAACGGTTGCTTCAAGCTATCCCGGTCATTATTGGAGTTACTTTGATAATATTTTTACTCATGTTTGTTCTTCCGGGAGATCCGGCCCGCATGCTTGTTCAAAAAGGAGCAAGTCCTGAGGTTTTAGAAAATATAAGGGAATCATATGGATTAAATAGGCCGTGGTATGTGCAGTACGGAAAGTATATGTGTAATCTTTCCCACGGTGATTTTGGGACCTCAATCCGTTACAGAAAGCCCGTTCTCGATATCATGAAAGATCATTATCCAAACTCAATCCGCCTGGCGGTGGTTGCTCTTATAATTGAAGCGTTAATTGGAATTGCGGCTGGGGTGATTTCCGCCGTGAAAAGACATTCATTTCTGGATATTTGGGTGACGTTATCTACGACTATCTTGGTTGCGATGCCCGTCTTTTGGTTCGCGATGTTGCTTCAGGTTATTTTCGGTTTAAAACTGGGAATTTTGCCTATTTCAGGAATGGGTGATGGTAGCTGGCGTTATTATGTGCTTCCGGCTGTCGCGCTTGCTTCGGTTCATACGGCTTTTACGGCACGCGTTACCCGCTCGAGTATGCTCGAAGTCGTTAACCAGAATTATATCAGGACAGCCAGAGCTAAAGGCCTCTCTGAGATAAAAGTCATCTTAAAACATGCTTTGAAAAACGCCCTTATTCCCGTGGTAACTCTACTGGGTTTAGATTTGGGTGGACTTATAGGAAGCGCGATTTTAACCGAAACAGTCTTTTCTTGGCCGGGGGTGGGAAGAGTTATTTATTTGGCTATATTACAGAGAGATACGCCTGTTATCATGGGAGGGACCTTAATTCTGGTTTTAATCTTCATATTGTTAAATTTAATTGTAGATATTTCTTATGCTTATTTAGACCCACGTATAAAGTTTGAAGGACAGAAGGTGGATTAATTTGACCGAGATTCCAGACGATTTAAACTTAGAAAAGATAGAAAGAGAACCTCAAGAGATTACCCTTGGACGGGAAATTTTGTTTAATCTACAAAATAACAAAATGACTTTATTTGGGTTACTGGTCATAGCGGCATTGGTGCTCGTGGCAATATTTGCCCCGCTGATTGTGCCTTACGATAAGGCCATAGGTTTTTATCCGGAAGAGGTATTAAAATCCCCGAGTATTGAGCACATCATGGGAACCGATGACCTCGGCAGGGATATTTTTGCTCGAGTAATTTGGGGCTCTCGAGTATCTGTTGAAGTTGGTATTCTCGCGGTTATATTTGGCCTTGCCATTGGTCTTTTTATGGGAGCTTTAGCTGGTTACAAAGGAGGATTAGCCGATGTGTTGGTAATGAGAATGGCTGATATTTTCTTTGCTTTCCCGTATATTTTGGGGGCTATTGCCGTAATGACAATTCTAGGCCCCGGATTGAGGAATATTATCATCGCGATTGGTATTTTGGAGTGGGCTTATATCGCCAGACTTTTTAGAAGCTCCGTTCTCGCGACCAAAGTAAATGATTATGTTGAGGCGGCTCGTGCTATTGGGGCGAGCGACAGCAGAATTTTAATAAAGCATATTTTACCAAACGCGATAGCTCCGGTGATTGTATATTCCGCCATGAGTGTGGGCACCGCGATAATTACGGAAGCGGCTTTGAGTTTTCTTGGAATAGGGGTGCAGCCTCCTCGACCAAGCTGGGGTTCGATGCTTGCTGATTCACAGGTTTTTATGAGCCGGGCTCCCTGGATGATGTATTTTCCCGGACTCGCGATATTAATTACGGTATTAGGTTTCGTTCTTTTTGCCGATGGATTAAGAGATGTGCTGGACCCAAAACTTAGAGGAATGAGCGAGCATGTTACTTAAAGTCAATAACTTACGAACTTATTTTTATATCAGGCGTGGCATAGTTAAAGCTGTTGACGGAGTAAGTTTCTCGTTAGACAGGGGAGAAACTCTGGCAATAGTTGGTGAGTCCGGGAGTGGCAAAACCGTAACCGCTCTTTCTCTTTTAAAATTAATACCGGTGCCACCCGGGAAGATTGTGGAAGGTGAGGTTTTTTTCGAAGGTGAGAACATACTTGGTCTTTCCGAAAAAAGTCTTCAGAAAATTAGAGGAAACAGAATTGCCATGATTTTTCAGGACCCCACAACTTCACTTAACCCTGTTTTTACTATTGGCAATCAAATAATGGAGGCAATTTTAACGCATCAGAAAGTTTGCAAAAAAGAGGCTCGAGAAAAAACCATTAAACTTCTCGAAATGGTTGGGATATCTCAAGCCGAAGATAGGTTAAATGATTATCCTCACCAGTTCAGTGGGGGCATGAGGCAGAGGGTTATGATTGCGATGGCTCTTTCTTGTAAACCGGATATTTTAATTGCCGATGAGCCGACAACTGCTTTGGATGTAACAATACAGGCCCAAATTTTAGAGTTGATAAGTAGTCTTCAAAAGAAGTTCAATTCGGCAACAATTTTAATTACTCATGATTTGGGAATTGTGGCCGGTTTGGCAGATAAGATTTTGGTTATGTATGCGGGGAGGCCTGTAGAATATGCTGATGTGGATTCAATTTACTATAATTCTCATCATCCATATACGCTGGGCTTAATGAGCTCGATTGCTCGTTTGGATAAATCCAGAAAGGAAAAATTACAGTCAATTAAAGGATCTCCGCCAAGTCTTATTGATGTACCACCCGGCTGTGGTTTTCATCCTCGGTGTAAGTTTGCTATGGATATTTGCCAAAAAAAAGTTCCTGAATTTATCGAGATAGAGCCGGGGCATTTTTCTGCTTGCCATCAAGTGAGAAACGCGGATTAACGCGGATAAAATAACGCGGATTAGCGCGGATAAAGGATGATTTAATGGACGCTCTTTTAAAAGTAAAGGACTTAGTAAAATATTTCCCGATAAAGAGGGGCGTGATGTTCCAAAAAGAAGTGGGAAAGATTCACGCCGTTGACGGGATTAGTTTCCACATCAATAAAGGGGAGACTTTTGGACTTGTGGGTGAAAGCGGATGCGGTAAAACCACAACGGCCAGATTGATTCTTCGCTTAATTGAGCCGACAAGCGGTACAGTTAGTTTTAAAGGTGAAAATATTCTAACTTACGACAAAAACAAGATGCGGGAGACGAGAAGAGAGATACAGGTGATTTTCCAAGATCCGTTTGCTTCGTTAAACCCCAGAATGACCGTGGGTGATATCATCGGCGAGCCACTTTTGGTTCACGAAGTAGCAAATGGTTTCGAGTGCAAGAAAAGGGTTAAAGAATTATTAGAAATGGTGGGTCTTGAGTCTGAATACACACAGCATTATCCTCACCAGTTTAGTGGAGGTCAACGTCAAAGGATTGGTGTTGCCAGGGCTCTTGCTCTTAATCCTAAGCTTATAATCTGTGATGAGCCGGTTTCTGCTTTAGACGTATCAGTTCAATCTCAGATAATAAATCTTTTAGCCGAGCTTCAAAAAAAACTTGGCCTAACTTATCTTTTTATA
>NZ_JAUSCH010000003.1 GCF_030651595.1 Candidatus Oleimmundimicrobium sp.
GGCGTAGATATGCAGCAGACCGGAATTTTTTTGCTCAAGCATGGCTCTTGCCTGCTGGGAAAAATCCTCTCTGCCGATAACAAAAGACGCCTTTTTGTCGCCAAGCTGTTTATACGTAAGCCCGACCGACACTATTTGCGGGTCACAAAACACCATCTTCATTGAACTTCTTCTGCAAAACGCGCTTATTTTGTCCGAAACTGAATTGTGGCCGGCTATGAACCCTTCATCAATGGCCTCGTGGAGTATCGGACGGCACCCGTCCGCGTCGCCGGCAATGAATATCGGCAAGTCCTGAATTTGCATAGTGCGGCGATCAAAATCGGGCAGGCCGCGTTCATCGAGCCTGACGCCTGCGTTCTCGAGGCCTAATCGGGCTAAATTCGGACAAAGCCCGATAGCAGCTATGACCGCATCCACTTCCACCGTCTTATCAGGGTGTTCGATGCGTATTTTGCCGCCGGCCTTGTAAAGCTTTGGCTCCGCTTCAAGGTGTATGGGAAATTCATTTTGCAGTATTTCTATCGCAAGGGCATTAATTTCAGGGTTGCCCATCCCGGCAACGGAGCTGCCCGATGAAAAGCCGGTAACATTGATGCCCAACCGGCTCAGCGCCTGGCCTATTTCCAAGCCTACCGCCCCAAGCCCTATCACTGCAATATCGGCGGGAATATTTTCTAACTCAAAAAAATCATCTGTCGTAATTATTCCCTGTCCAAATTCCTTCCACTTTTGCGGCACTTTCGGGCTTGCCCCAGTAGCAATGATGATATTTTCAGTCTGAATATTCATTGAGCCGATCCTTACCGTATCGGCGGATATTATCTGCACAGACCCTATCATCAAATGGTCTTTCGCGAGCGATTCCGTTACCTCGACCATTGCCCGGGCGAAATGATCCCTCAACCCGCGTACGTGCTTGAGCACTGCCGGCATGTACGCCGTGAGACTTTCGCCCCCGAGTATGCCTTCTTTCTCAAACTTCTTACGCCTGTGGAAGTCGTTGGCCACCGAGATCAACGCCTTCGACGGCATACACCCGACGCGTGCGCACTTTGTCCCCAAAGGGCCATTGTCTATTATAATATATTCATCGGTTATCTTCTGAACTGCCCGCAATGCCGATATCCCGGCACTACCTGCCCCGATTATCACTACTTTTGTTTTTTCTGTCATAGCATCCACTCCCTGGTTTAACCTCTGATTTCTCATCATCGCCCCCAGGCTGTTCAGCAGCAGCGGCGGCGATGCGTTGATTGTTACGGTAAGCGTAATGAGCTTCAATCCGTAAGTTATATGACGATATTATAGCTATTTAGATTCGCAGTGTAAGTGGTAAAGTGAAATTTAGATGCGATTGCCCCGGGCGAATGACGCCAGAGAGCCGGAAATACGCCTCGAAAAACCATTATTTATTAACGAACGGCGGCTCAAAGGCGTATTTTCTGGGGGGGGGCTCAGGCTAATCGTAACTCATTGGCGGCGCAAAAGCGGCGTCGCCCGTTGGTTGCCGCCGCACTCCAAATTGTAGGCCAAACCGCGGTGATATCAACGGCCGCGGGCAATCCCAAGGCAATGGGAATTGTGCGTTTCGATTTGCGGGCCGGAAGCCCGCACTACATCATAACATAATGTCGCACACCAATTTCGTAAGAACACAAGATTTTACTGGAAAAACCGGTTCAAATCTGTATAATCCGCGTAATTTACCATTTGGTGTGCTTTTGCTGCGCGCCGGATTGGTGATGTAGGTAATTTAACAATGAGAAATGACTTTATATTGCGGCAGTCCGGCAAATTATAAGGAATTCATAAGTGCCAAAACGACTAGATATTAAGAAGCTATTAATCATAGGTTCGGGTCCGATTTTAATCGGTCAGGGCTGTGAGTTTGACTATTC
>NZ_JAUSCH010000004.1 GCF_030651595.1 Candidatus Oleimmundimicrobium sp.
TGCCATAATTTCTACCGGTGGCGAAAGAAAGAATCTGAATTTACAAAAGGATAAAAATTTTGCTTTCCCGCTTGATTTGACAATATCGGAACTTAATGATGTTGACATGCTTTTTCTTTGTAATCCAAACAATCCTACGGGCAATCTTTGTTCAAGGGATAATCTGGTTGAGTTGCTAGGGGAAGCGAGAAAAAAAGACGTGTTTGTTGTGGTTGACGAGGCGTTTATGGATTTTGTGTTAAAGAAAGAAGACTATACTTTAAAGCCGCTGGTAGATGAATATAGTAACTTGGCTATTTTAGGCTCGCTCACGAAGTTTTACTCGCTTGCGGGATTGAGGGTAGGATATATTGTTTCAAACGAGTCTTTAATCTTTGAGTTGAAGAATAAGACGTCCGCCTGGAATGTAAATGGACTTGCCCAAAAATCTGCTGTTCTTGCACTTAAGGATGGAGATTTCGAGAGATTTTCTTTAAAGAAAAATATTGAGGCAAGAGATAGGCTATTTTCTTCTCTGAGCAAAATTTCCGGTCTAAGAACCTATCCATCACAAGCTAATTTTTTGTTAGCCGAGGTCATATCGGCTGATTTTAATCCGGAGAATTTCCACGCGGATTTACTTGAGTGCGGTTTTTATGTAAGAAACTGCGCCTCGTTTGACGGTCTCTCAGAAAGATTTTTTAGAGTGGCCATTAGAAGCGAGGAAGAGAATTCAAACATAGTTGAGGCAATCGAAAAAGTTTTATTGGAGTGTGGACGCAAGTGAAAATTCCAAGGATTGTCATAGCCGGAACGCATAGCGGTGTGGGTAAGACCTCGGTTGCAATTGGGCTCATGGCTTCGCTTAAGAAGAGGGGGTTTAAAGTTCAGCCTTTTAAGGTTGGCCCCGATTACATTGATTCTTGCTACCATGAACTTGCTTCTTGCAAAAAATCGAGAAATCTTGATAGTTGGATGGTTGAGAGAGATGCGCTTCCGGAGATTTTTCTTCATGGCGCGAAAGGCTCGGATATTTGTGTAATTGAGGGCGTAATGGGCTTATTTGATGGGTACGATGGCACGAACGAGGTTGGGAGCACGGCTGAAATTGCAAAAATTCTCGATTCACCGGTGATTTTGGTTGTTGACGCGGGCAAGATGGCAAGAAGTGTGGCTGCTTTGGTTAAGGGGTATGCCGAATTTGATAAAGATTTAAATATTGAAGGAGTTATTTTAAATAACATTGGTAGCAAGGGTCACTATGAAATGGTTAAATCAGCGATAGAAAATAATCTTGATTTAAAAGTCTTGGGATATTTGCCACGAGATAAAAAACTTAAGATACCTGAGCGACATCTGGGTTTAATTTTCCCGAATAAAAAACCCATTGCGCGTGAGATGGTTGGGTCAATTACGGAATTTGTGGAGAAATTTATAGATGTCGATGATATAATTTCTGTTGCTCAAAGAGCACTTCCAATTGAGATGACTTCTAATAGTTCGTTTGCCGAGAATGTTTTTGGGAAAGGGATTCGTCTCGCGGTGGCAATGGATGAGGCGTTTTTCTTTTACTATCCAGAAAACCTTGAATTAATTGAGTCCCTCGGTGTTGAGATAGTTCCTTTCAGCCCGGTAAATGACGGGGATTTACCTCAAAACATTCATGGTATTTACATCGGCGGTGGATACCCGGAGCTATTCGGGGAAAAACTGGAAAAAAATATATCCCTTAGAAATGCAATTAGAACTGCGATAGAGAATAATATTCCTTCTTACGCGGAATGTGGTGGGTTGATGTATTTAGCGGAAAAACTAATTGCTTGCGACGGCAAGGCCTACGAGATGGTTGGGGTGTTTCCCGCTGTGGTGAAGATGAAATCCAAGTTGGTGTCCTTGGGTTATGTTGATATCAAAGTTGGTTCGGATAACGTGCTTGCAAAGGAGGGGTGGAGACTTAGAGGACATGAATTTAGGTGGTCTGATATTGAAGTTGGCGGGGAAATTGTAAAGACTTATTTAGCCAAGAAAAAAGGAGAACGTAAACTTGAGGGTTATGCTTTCAAAAATCTTTTGGCATCTTACGTACATTTACACTTTAGTGCAAAACCTCAGGTTGTTGAGCGGTTTGTTATGAAAATGAAAAAATTTAAGGAGGAATGTTGATGAGTTTAGAAGTTGCAAAAAATAAAATAAGAACCTTAGATGAGGGTGCCATGGAGCTTGCTCAGAAGAAGCTGGACTCTTTAACCAAGCCGCTTGGTAGTTTGGGGGTTTTAGAGGAAATAGCGAAGAAAATTGCCGGAATTACCGGAAACCCTCAACCAAAAATCGGTAAAAAGGCGATAATTGTCATGGCCGGAGATCACGGTGTTGTTAAAGAAGGGGTAAGCGCTTTTCCTCAGGAAGTGACACCTCAGATGGTTTACAATTTCTTAAATGGCGGAGCGGGAATTAACGTTTTGGCAAAACATGTGGGCGCTGATGTCAAGGTTGTTGACATTGGAGTTGCTGCTCCCCTTGAAGCGAGCGGCTTAATCTCGCGTAAGATAAAAATGGGTACCGACAACATGGCCAAAGGGCCTGCTATGTCAAAAGATGAGGCTATAGCCGCAATTGAGGTGGGGATAGATATAGCTGAAAATGCGATAAATGAAGGGGCTACCATTTTGGGAACAGGAGAAATGGGAATCGGCAATACCACTCCGAGCAGCGCGATTACCGCGGTTTTTGGAAAAGTTTTAGTTGAAGAGATTGTTGGAAAAGGAACAGGGATAGATGATGATAAGCTTAATCAAAAAATAAACATAATTAAGGAAGCAATTCGGGTTAATGAACCCGATCCAACCGACGCGATCGATGTTCTGGCTAAGGTCGGGGGATTAGAGATAGCCGGTTTAGCTGGCGTTATTTTGGGGGCGGCGGCTAATCAGATACCCGTTGTTATAGATGGATTCATTTCCGGGGCAGCCGCTTTGGTTGCTTCAAAGATTGCGCCCGAATCGGCAAACTATATGATTGCTTCGCATGTTTCTGTAGAGCCGGGCCATAAAAAAGTTTTGGAGTTGTTGGGTTTAAAGCCGATGCTTTTTATGGATATGCGTTTGGGCGAGGGGACGGGGGCCGCTCTCGGAATAAATCTGGTTGAGGCAGCTTCTAAGATAATAAACGAGATGGCAACGTTTGAAGGTGCCGGCGTTTCTGAAGCGGGGGATAAATAATATGACCAAGGTTTATTTGGTAAGACATGGAGAGACCGAGTGGAATTCAAAGGGGAAATATCTGGGTTTGACCGATATTCCCTTGAACAACAACGGGGAACGTCAAGCCAAAGCGTTGTCTTCATTTCTGTCAAAGGAACGGATTGATGCGGTTTATTCGAGTGCTTTAACGCGCACAATTCAGACGGCGAGAATTATTGCAGAGCCACACGGACTCAATGTTTGTAAAGTGCCTGGATTAAATGAGATTGATTTTGGTGAATGGGATGGGTTAACGTATTTTGAGATTAAAGATAAGTATTCAAATCTTGCTGATGATTGGTTGAACAAAACCTCGGAGGTTCAAATTCCCGGTGGAGAGACTTGGGATGATTTTAAGACACGTGTTTTGAGTGGTCTGAGGAAAATCTTAAATGAAAACGAGAACAAAAATATCCTGATAGTCAGTCACGGTGGGCCTATTAAGACAATAATCAGCGATATTCTCGGTTTAGAATTGACAAGTTTTTGGAAGATTACCCAGGACAGAGGGGCACTTAATATTGTGAAGTTTTTTGACGAGGGGGCAACAATAACTCTTCTTAATGATACATACTATTAAAACTGCAAGGAGAGAGCTTAGTGTGCTGTTAGCAGGTAATCTTATTGAGTCTACTTAATCGTTGTGTTAAAATTTATTAGTTGATTAGGCCGACACATAGGTGTCGGTTTTATTCTCTAAAGGTGAGGAATGAAAAATTTTTTACGTTCGGAGCTTGATATATTAAAATCATACAGTCCCGGAAAACCAATTTCTGACGTGAAGCGCGAACTTGGACTTAAAGAAGTTATAAAATTGGCTTCCAACGAATCTCCATACCCTCCTTTTCCGGAGGCAATTGAGGCAATTTGGTCTGCTCGAAATGAAGCTTATCGTTACCCCGATAGTGGTTGTGTTGAGCTTAAGAACAAGTTGGCGTCGTTCTTGGATGTTCTCGAGTCAAATTTAATGATAGGCAATGGCTCAAATGAACTTTTGAGATTGTTGGCTCAGGTTTGTTTAAATCCCGGTGATGAGGTAATAATGGCAAATCCATCATTCATTGTTTATCCGACCGTTACCAAAATTATGAACGGTGTTTGCAGGGAAATCCCGCTGAAAAACCATAAACACGATCTTGTTAAAATACTGGATGCGGTAAATGATAAAACGAAGATTGTCTTCATCTGTAATCCAAATAATCCTACCGGAACAATTGTTACAAAAACCGAGGTGGAAGATTTTTTGCGCAATGTTCCCGATGGAGTGATGGTTGTTTTTGATGAGGCGTATTTTGAGTACGTCGATAATAAAAATTATCCCAATGGCCTCGATTATTTTAGTGAAGATAAACAAATCGTGGTTCTTAGGACCTTTTCAAAAATTTATGGGCTTGCCGGATGCAGAATCGGTTACGGGATTGCTTCACGATCCATTGTTTCTGCCGTAAATAAGATAAGGGAACCGTTTAATGTTAATCATCTTGCCCAAGTTGCAGCAATGGCCAGTTTAGGCTGTAAAAATCAAGTGAAAGAAAGAAAGAAATTAAATTTAGAGCAGAAATTTTATTTATATAAAGCATTCGACGAAATGGGCTTGGATTATGTTAAATCGGAAGCGAATTTTATTTTAGTCGATGTTAAGAAGGATTCAAGAGAAGTCTTTGATAAACTTCTATATAAGGGCATAATTATTCGAACGGGTAATATTTTTGGTCTCGATTATGAAGATTATATAAGGGTAACAATTGGAACTCCCGAGGAGAACAAAAAATTTATAAAAGCTTTAAGAGAAGTATTAAGTAGCAGATAGCAGAGAGTGTAGAGCAGTGAGCTTAGAGAATAGAGCTTAAAAGAATTAAAAATTAAAAATTAAAGATTGAAGATTGGAAAGTTGGAAACGGAGAGTAAAGAATGAAAGATGAAAAACTACCTGCCTGCCGGTAGGCATGGTAATGTAAAATGAATAATGCTTTAAAAGCTTTTCATTTTAATTTTTTTTACTTATTGTTCTTAATTTGACATGGCTAACAACTAACGACTAATAGCGGGGTGTAAAAAATGATTGTTGTAATGAAAGAGGGCGCAAGCCAAAAAGAAATTGAGCATGTAATAGACAAGCTTAAAGAAGTGGGCGTGGATACGCATGTCTCCGAGGGAAAGTATAGGACAGTTATTGGTGTAATAGGAGAAGAGGACGTAGTTGCCGCTGTCCCGTTAGAAGTGTTTCCCGGTGTTGAAAAAGTAATGCCGGTGCTTAAGCCATATAAATTAGTAAGTCGTGAGTTTAAACCGGAAGATACAATAATTAAAATAGGAGATAGTTTAATTGGCGGGGATTATTTTGCTGTTATTGCCGGTCCTTGTTCGGTGGAATCAGAAGAGCAAGTTTTAGCTACTGCCGAGGCAGTAAAAGATGCAGGAGCTACTATGTTAAGAGGCGGGGCCTTTAAACCCAGATCTTCGCCTTATAGTTTTCAGGGTTTAGGTGAGGAAGGGCTTAAAATTTTAGCGAAAGCTCGTGATGTTACAGGCCTCCCAATTGCGACAGAAGTTATGGACACAAGAGATGTGGCGTTGGTTGCTAAATATGCCGATGTATTACAGGTTGGCGCGAGAAATATGCAAAATTTTCAGTTACTTACAGAGGTAGGGAAACAGCGTAAGCCGGTCTTGTTGAAGAGGGGTTTCAGTAACACGATTGAGGAATTTTTAATGGCAGCAGAATATGTGGCTAAAGCCGGGAATAAAGACATAATTTTATGTGAAAGAGGCATAAGGACGTTTGAAACATATACCAGAAATACGCTTGACATAAGCGCCATACCTTTAATAAAAAACTTGAGCCATCTTCCGATAATTGTGGATCCCAGTCATGCTACGGGTAGAATTGATTTGGTTGAGCCATTGAGCTTGGCCGCCATTGCGGCTGGGGCCAACGGTCTTATGATTGAAGTACATCGAAATCCGGAAGAGGCTTTATGCGATGGTTCTCAATCTTTAACACCCGCGTCTTTTGCCGAAATAATGAAAAAAATAAGTTCTTTGGTAAATACTTTTGGAAAAAAGATGAAGGTTGATTAATTTGAGTGATTTTAAGCAAGTTTCAATAATAGGAGTGGGACTAATCGGGGGTTCGCTGGGATTGGCAATAAAAAATTTGCCCAATTCTCCAAAGGTTGTAGGTGTTACCAGGCGACAAGACACGATAGATAAAGCGAAAAAAATAGGTGCCATCGATGAAGGTACTTTATCGATGGAAGAGGGAGTAAAGGGCTCGGATATTATTTTTGTTGCTACACCTGTTGGTGTTGTTGTTGATATTGTCAAAAAAATCTTACCATTTTTAAATGAAAACTGTATTGTAACTGATGTTGGTAGCACTAAATTCAATATTTGTCACAGTGTTGAAGAATTTTTACCGTCAAAAATTCATTTCATTGGCGGACATCCAATGACCGGGTCTGAGCACGAAGGAATTTCTGCGGCAGATTCTAATCTTTTTAAAAATGCTTATTATATTTTAACTCCTACTTCAGCAACGGATATGAGAGCTTTTAAACAGCTACATCTTCTTTTAACTAAAATTGGGGCAAATGTAATTGCCATTGACCCTGATAAACATGATGAATTGGTTGCGGTTGTAAGTCACCTGCCTCACCTGCTTTCAGCTACCTTAGTGAATTTGGCGCATAGCTATACAAGTGAAAAAGAAAATCTTTTACTACTTGCAGCTGGCGGGTTTCGTGATATGACCAGGATTGCTGCCGGTAATCCCTCAATGTGGTTGGATATCTGTTTTGAAAACAGGGACGCAATTTTAAAAGAAATTTGTGAATTTCAAAAAGAACTTGATGAATTAAAAGAGATAATTAAAGAAAAAGACAGAGATGGCTTGGAAGCAAAACTTGAAAGTGCAAGCATTGTAAGAAAAAATCTCCCCTTAATTCTTCATAAAGATATTTCTCAGTTTCGCGAAATTTCAATTTCTGTTAAAGATAGACCGGGAGCCATTAGTGATGTTACAGTCGCGCTTGGGAATATAGGGATAAATATTGAGGGGATAGAAATAGTTCACTTAACTGAAAGTTCCGGTTTGATTAAATTAGTGATTACAGATTCTCAAGCAGCCGAAAGAGCGGCAAAAACTCTAAAAGACAAGGGTTATAAAGTGGAGATAAAAGATGTTTATGAAAAAGAATAAAGATAAAAAATTATTTGGTGAAAAATAAATGGATTTGATGATAAACAAGGCTTCTGCCCTTAGCGGAAAAGCAAGGGTTCCGGGAGATAAATCAATATCGCACCGGGCGCTAATATTAGGGGCAATAGCTGAAGGTGAAACTCATATTTCAGGATTTTTGCCTTCGGTTGATTGTTTAAGTACTTTAAACTGCCTGCTTTTACTGGGTGTGAAAATTGAGAGATTGAGTTCAACTGAATTAGTGATTAAAGGAGTCGGGTTGAGGGGCCTCAAAGAAGCTAAAAATGTTTTAGATTTAGGCAACTCAGGTACGACAATGAGAATTATGTCCGGTATGTTGGCCGGGCAAAACTTTTCCTCGACATTAACCGGTGATGATTCTTTAAAAAGAAGACCCATGGGCAGAGTCATAAAACCTTTGCGTTTAATGGGAGCAAATATATGTGCCGAGGACGAAGGGGATAGAGCCCCGATTAAAATTACTGGACAGCCCCTTAAGGGAATTATCTATAAAACACCTGTTCCGAGTGCTCAAGTTAAAAGCTGTGTTTTACTGGCTGGACTTTTAGCTAACGGAAAAACGTGTGTTATAGAAGAAATAAAATCCAGGGACCATACGGAACGGCTTTTGAAACACATGGGGGTTGATATTGAAATATCCGGTAACGAAGTATGTGTTCGAGGGGGTAGCAGACCTAAGGCGGTGAAAATAGAAATTCCCGGTGATTTTTCATCAGCTTCATTCCTTATCGTGGCGGCTATTCTCACTGAAAAATCGGACATAATCATCAAAGATGTTGGCATTAATGCTACCAGAACGGGACTTTTAAGTGTTTTGACAGAAATGGGCGCTAACATCAATATTTTAAATGAGAAGACGATATATGAGGAGCCTCGAGCGGATATTTGGGTAAAATCGAGCAAATTAAAAGCTTTGACAGTCGGAGGCGAACTTATTCCAAGACTGGTAGACGAGTTACCAATTTTTGCTGTTGCCGCAACTCAAGCGAGTGGGACCACTATTGTTAAAGATGCTAAAGAGTTGAGAATAAAAGAGACAGATCGCATAAGGGCAATATGTTCTGAGCTTAGAAAATTGGGAGCTGAAATCGATGAATTTGAAGATGGTTTTGCGATTCACGGTCCTTGTAAATTAAAAGGAAATATTTGCTCATCTTTTGGGGATCACAGGATGGCAATGGCGCTTGCAGTTGCCGGAATGTGTGCTGAAGGAGCTACCATAATAAAGGATTCGGAGTGCATAGAGGTGTCATTTCCGGGATTTGAAGAGATCCTTAAATCTTTGGTAAAGGGGAAAAATACTTGATAATAGCGATTGATGGGCCGGCTGCTTCTGGTAAAAGCACCGTAGCCAAAGAGATAGCAAAAAGATTGAGCCTTTACTATTTAGACACTGGTGCAATGTATCGAGCTTTAACTTGGAAAGCGCTTCAAGAAAAAATTAACTTATCCGACGAGGCAGCTCTTGTAAAACTTGCAAATAATGTAAAAATTTCTTTTAAAGAAGATTTTGTAAATGAGAAATTACAGGTAAAAACATATCTTGACGGGTGCGATGTAACAGACGAAATTCGTTTACCTCAAGTAAGCAATTGTGTTTCAATTATAGCCAAGGTGCCAGCTCTAAGAAGAGTTATGGTGGAAATTCAACGAAGAATGGCAAAAGGTAAAGATGTTGTTGTGGAAGGTCGCGATATTGGGACATGTGTATTTCCTGAAGCTGATTATAAATTTTTTCTTAATGCTTCAGCAAAAAAGCGTGCAAGAAGAAGATATCTTGAACTGAAAAGCAAGGGTCATGATGTAGAAATATCATCATTAGAAAAAGAGATAGTTTCTCGTGATACAATTGATAGTACCAGGCCAACCAGTCCTCTTGCCAAAGCTTGTGATGCTTATGTGATTGACACCACAAAAAAGACGATTGAACAGGTAATTCAAGAAATCCTTCGGATTGTAGGGGATGAGAGTTAAATTGGAGGAAAAGAAAAACTTTTTTTATACTTTTATTATCTGCTTGTTTTTTGTTGTCTTAAAACTGTTTTACAGATTAAATATTATCGGCAAGAAAAACATTCCAAAGACCGGGCCGGTTATTTTAGTGTCAAATCACAAAAGTAATATTGATCCTTTTGTAGTGAGCGCGGTATTGTATCCCCGTAAAATCCATAGCATGGCAAAAGAGGAACTGTTCCGAAATCCAGTGCTAAGTTTTTTTTTCAGGAAGCTCGGTGCTTTCCCAATACACAGGGGAAAATATGATAGACAAGCTTTTAAAAATTCACTTGAAGTTTTATCAAAAGGTCAGGTTTTTGCTCTTTTCCCTGAAGGGAGAAGAAATCGTTTAGAGGATGATAAATTAGGGCCTTTGCACAAAGGAGCCGCCCTCATTGCGATTAAAAGCGGCGCCCCGATTATTCCTATGGGAATCAAAGGGACCGGAAAGATATTGCCTAAGGGGAAGTTGATACCAAGGTTCCCGAAGATTAAGGTTAAGATTGGTGAACCGATACCATTGATTGACGATAAAACAAAACTTACCGAAAAAATCGGTGAAGCAATTTCATCAATTTTAGGAGAGATATAAACAATGAAGGTAAAAGTAGCTAAAGAAGCAGGATACTGTTACGGGGTGGAGAGAGCACTAAAACTTGCTCAAGAGGCAGTTGGTAAACTACCTGAACCAATTTGTACTTTGGGGCCGATAATTCATAATCCCCAGGTTGTTGATTGGCTTAAAGGTAAAGGGATTGTGTCAGTAGATAGTTTAAATCAAATTGATAAAGGGACGATAATTATTCGTTCTCACGGTGTTGATCCGAAGGTAAAGATTGAGGCAAAAAAGAAGGGGTTAGAAATTATCGATGCTACTTGTCCTTTTGTAAAAAAAGCTCAACATTGTGCCAGAAAGCTTATAGAAGAGGGGTATAATCTTGTAATTGTCGGAGAGCGAAATCATCCTGAGGTAATTGGGATTTTTGCTTATGCCGGGGGTAAAGCGGTTGTGGTTGAGAACGTTAAGGACATTAAGCAGCTTTCTAACTTTAAAAAAGTAGGTATTGTTGTTCAAACTACCCAGCCGATTGAAAATTTAAAAAAAGTTATAAACGCGTTGATTCCAAAAACGGAAGAAATTAAAATATTTAACACAATTTGTGATGCTACAGTTAAAAGGCAGATAGCTGCGAGGAATTTAGCACAAGATGCTGACTTGATGTTGGTTGTTGGTGGGAAAAATAGCGCCAATACTTCAAGGTTGACTCAAATTTGTGCTGAAGTTAATCCAAAAACATATCATATTGAAACTGCTTCAGAAATTAAAAAAGAATGGTTTAAGGGTGTTAATTTTGTTGGAATTACAGCTGGAGCATCTACTCCCAATTGGATTATTGATAATGTGGCAAAGGTTGTTAAAAAGCTGTAGTGAGAAATTGTTTGATTATTTTAATAATACAAGGGCGTTTAAATATGATTGCAAAAATTGATAAAGTAAGAAAAGGTAGTATCGCTGACATGGCCGGAGTTCGAGTCGGCAATATTTTAGAGAATATAAATAATATTCCTCTGAGGGATATTATTGATTTTCAAATTTACTCTGACCCTTCAAAGCTTAATCTTAACATCTTACGCAACGGGCAAAAACTCTGCATTAAAATAGAAAAGGCGGAAGGCGAGCCGCTTGGGGTTAAATTTTCGTCATCAATTTTTGATAAATTAAAATTCTGCAAGAATAGGTGCCTTTTTTGTTTTATAGACCAACTGCCGCCTCGCGTTAGAAAAAGTTTGCTTATAAAAGATGATGATTATCGACTTTCTTTTTTGTATGGAAACTTTGTTACGTTAACAAATTTAAGTGATTCGGAATTGGAAAGAATAATTGAACAGCGCTTAAGCCCGCTTTATGTTTCACTTCATTCTACCGATTTAGCGATTCGTTCTAAACTAATTAGACCAAGGGCTGGAGATAAGGCCCTTGAATACCTTAAACGTCTCTTAGACGCGGGCATACGTATTCACATACAAATTGTTCTCTGCCCAGGCATAAATGATGGTGACAACTTAATGCACACCCTTATTGATCTTTCCACTAATTATTCAGGGATTGAATCAGTGGGAATTGTACCGGTCGGGCTTACGTCTTATAGAGAAAAACTCTATCCATTGCGCTCCTTTACCCCAAATGAAGCTGGTTCGTTAATTGAAGAAATAGAAGTTTTTCAAAAAAAATTTTTAAAGACTAGGAATTTGTCCCGAGTTTTTCTTGCGGATGAATTTTATTTAATGAGTGGCAAAACTTTGCCCGACAAGGAACATTACGGGGATTTTCCTCAAATTGAAAATGGTATTGGTTTAGCCCGCCTTTTTTTAAGCGATTTTGAGGAGGCATTAGCGAAACGCGCCAATGCTCTTAAGCCTTTAACCGGAACCGTGCTAACCGGAGAGATGCCGGAGTCAATATTAAAAGAGGCGTTTGCCAAACTAAAAAAGTTTAATATTTATTTAAAAGTAAAAAAAGTTCCTAACAAGTTTTTTGGCGGGGAAGTGAATGTGACCGGGTTGGTTACGGGCTCTGATATTTTAAATACTGCAAAAGATGAAGATTTTGAAGCGCCTCTTTTTTTACCTGATATTATGTTGAATGAAGGTAAGTTATTCTTAGATGATATAAATCTCAACGAACTTGAACAAAAATTAAAGGTTCCGATTTGTTTGGTTTCGACCAACGGAAAACAATTTATCGAAGATTTAATTAAAGTAAGCAATAGGAGTTGATGCGTTTTGTCTTTGGTCGCAATTGTGGGTAGGCCAAATGTTGGAAAATCTACCATAGTTAACAGAATAGCGTCTGGCCAACCTGCCATCGTTGATGAATTAAGTGGAGTGACAAGAGATAGAAATTACATAAAGACGGACTGGTCAGGAAAATCTTTCACTATAGTGGATACGGGTGGTCTTATTTTTGATGATAAGGAGAATCTCATTGAATCTATTCGACAGCAAGCTTTTCTTGCAGTAGAAGAGGCAGATGCGATAATTTTTGTTGTCGACGGCAAAACTGGCCTTCTTCATGACGATAAGGAGATTGCTAACATATTACGTCAAAAAACAAAACCAATTTTTCTTGTCGTGAATAAACTGGATGATATTAGCAAAGAGCTTGATAAATTTTCTTTTTATTCTTTAGGGCTTGGTGAACCACATGCAATTTCAGCCATGCATGGATTAGGTATAGGAGATTTACTGGATGAGTTGGTGAAAGTTCTTCCTCCGGAAAAAGTGGAGAAAGTTGAAGGGGTTATTAATGTTGCCATAATTGGGCGGCCAAATGCTGGGAAATCATCTATATGTAATCGATTACTTGGGGAAGAAAGAGTAATTGTAAGTAATATTCCCGGAACAACCAGAGACACCATTGACACAGTAGTTGAACGAGGCGGAAAGAGTTATTTGTTTATTGACACAGCCGGCCTTCGTCGTCGGAAAAAAATAAAAGGGGTAGAGTATTACGGGATGGTGCGTGTTCTCAGGGCTATTGATAGGGCCGACATTGTTTTACTTGTTTTGGATTCTTCAGAGGGGGTAACCGGGCAAGATCAAAAAATTGCAGAAATAGCTAATGACAGAGATTGTGGTGTTATGGTTTTATTAAATAAATGGGATTTGATAGATGCCGAGAATCTTAACAATCTCTATCACAGTTTGGAAAAAAAATTAAGATTTATAAGTTATGCTCCCGTTCTTAAGGTTTCCGCTCTTAAAAATAAGGGGATAAGCAAAATTTATCCAATGATAGATAAAGTTGCCAATGAGTATTTTAGACAAGTTTCAACACCCCAGCTTAATAATTTAGTTCAAGCGATAAAAACAAAAGGTCATACGGTATCCAAAGGGAGGAAAAAACTTAATTTATTATATGCGACGCAGATTAAAACAGGCCCACCGACTTTTTTATTTTTTGTCAATGAGCCAAGCTTAATTAATGTGTATTTTAAAAGATATCTGACGTCAGAGGTTCGTAAATTCTTTTCTTTTAAAGGTGTTCCCGTGAAATTGCTTTTTAGAAAAAAGAGTTGATTGTCATTATAAAAAACCCGGTAGGATAAACTAAAAGCAGAGAGGATAAAGAAGATTAATTAGCGAATTTGCAACCGGCAAAATCAAACTTTCGATTGAAAAATTTTAATTTTAAAAAGAAGGGACTTAAGTTTAACGTGAGTATTTTAATAAAAGCATTATTTGTTATTGGTGTAAGCTATTTAATTGGCTCAATTTCATTTGCATTGCTAATTGGGAAAGGTTTTTATGGAATAGACATAAGAGAGCAAGGAAGCGGAAATCTTGGAGCCACCAATACCTTTAGGGTATTGGGCATCACCCCGGGTATTTTGGTGCTTATATGTGATATCCTGAAGGGTGTTGTCTCGGTTGGTCTTGCAAGCTTATTCTTCAGGGACGCGCCCACTCTCTTTAATTCTTTTCTTCAGACTGGAACAAGTTTTGCGAGCTATTCGATGCTGGACTCAACGGTTATTGTAGCCGCCGGGTTTGCTGTTATTGCCGGTCATAATTGGTCTATATTTCTTAGGTTTTCAGGTGGCAAAGGGATGGCCACTACTACTGGTGTTTTACTGGTTATTGCTCCAAAAATAGTTTTTGCTTTGTTTTTAATTTGGCTTATTGTTTTTGCTTTAACAAGATATGTTTCGCTCAGTTCAGTCATAGTAGCTGCTACATTTCCGTTTTTTATGATATATTTTTATCGGGGCAATTATCCTTACATAGCATTTAGTTTAATTGATGCTGTGGTCACAATTTATAAACATAGGTCAAACATGAAACAACTTTTAAAAGGTAAGGAGTCTAAAATTGGCAAAAAAAGTTAATTTATTCAGGTTAACGGAGAAAAAAATTGCTGTTATAGGGGCTGGGAGCTGGGGAACAGCTATTTCAATTCTTTTAGCGAAAAAGGGTTTTGTCGTTTCATTGTGGGCAAGGGATGAAAAGTTTGCCTGTGAAGCACAATCCAAAAGAAGCAATCCACGCTATCTTCCAAATGTGATTTTTCCCGAAAATCTGGATGTATCTTTTAAAATGGACGATGTTGTAAAAGGGGCCGAAGTTATAGCGCTGGTTGTTCCATCGCACGGGATGAGAGAGGTTGTTAAAAAGTTAAAGAGTTTTCTTAAAGATCAAATTATTATAAGTCTTGCTAAAGGGATAGAAGTTGATACTCTCATGCGTATGTCTGAAGTTATTGCTAGTGAATTGCCCGAGAAATTTTTTGAGAAGATTGCAGTTATTTCGGGTCCCAATCACGCAGAAGAAGTAAGTCTTGAAATACCGAGCACAACAGTTGTTTCGGCACATAAAAAAGAAGTGGCCTTAAAAGTTCAAAATATGTTTATGACACCTTATTTTAGAGTTTATACCAATCCCGATATTATTGGGGTTGAAGTTGGGGGAGCTACAAAAAATATAATTGCTTTAGCTACAGGAATGTCCGATGGATTAGGTTATGGTGATAACACCAGGGCTTCTTTAATGACGAGGGGGTTAGCTGAAATGACTCGGTTAGGGTTAAATATGGGGGCTCAATCTTCGACTTTTGCCGGTCTTTCCGGGATGGGCGATTTGATAGCCACATGCACGAGCCGTCATAGCAGAAACAGAAACACCGGAGAAAAGATTGCTAAAGGAATGACATTGGAAGAAGTTACCGCAGAAACAAAGATGGTGGCCGAAGGGACAAAAACTACCAAAGCGGTATACAGACTGGCCGAAAAGAGATGTATTGATATGCCTATTACCAGGGCTGTTTATCAGGTTTTGTATGAAAACAAGCGTCCTCTCAATTGTGTTTCCGATTTAATGATGCGTGGGGCAAAAGATGAATTGAAAGCATTTGGCTACTGATCAATCTCGTTACATGTGAAAAAATACACTGTTTATCCTTTTTAAATTGTTTGTCTTTTTGTTTGCCCAAAGAATTAATTTTTTGTGGGTTATTCTGGGCTCTTAATTCGAGCATTTTCCCTCGCCCTTGATGGAGGGGAGGGTGATGAGGTTTTGCTCTTAACATTTTTAATTTTTCTATTTCGTTTTCATTTTTATTTCTTATTTTGAAATAGCTGATAGAAAATTCGAATATTGGCAAATTGAAAGACGATTAGATATAATGATATATAATTATATATCATTATATAAACTAAGTTATAGTGAGGTTTGAGATGGAAAAGGAAAATAAGCTTTATACTCCAAAACAAGTAGCCGAAAAATTAAACCTTAAGCCCACAACCATTCGAGAATGGTGCAAAACAGGGAAAATAGGTCGCATTAAATTTGGGAAAGAATACCGTATTTCAGAAAAAGATATAGAGGATTGGATTTCGAAAAGAAAAAAGCAGTTTAAGCCCGATAAAGACCTCTTAGATCGGAATTTGTTATGTATTATGCTCTATCTTAATTTAAAGGAAAAAGGCGAAAGTTATATCGCAGATTTATATCGCGCCTACAAGGAAGAAAGTACCGCGAAAAGCATATATTATTTAGACGATATACTTGACATATTAAATAAATATGACGAAAAGATGCCGGGATTAACTGATGATGTTTTCAAATTATTGAGAGAAAATGGATTTTTAAAAACAGAAGATTAGGTGATATAAAAAGCATAACCTCAGTTAAGTAGATATGTTGATTGAGTTGAATAATTGCTCTCTTTGGATGGTAATCAGGATAAATTGTTACATTCATTGTGTAGGGAAATTAACTTCCGGGGAATACAATGCCTAAAATCATCTTGAACGAAAATAGCGGCTTAGATATAATGAGTTCGCTGTTTTTTATTGGCTCAAAAAGGATAATGTAAACTATTGTTATCGGGGCGTGGCGCAGTTTGGTAGCGCACCAGGCTGGGGGTCTGGTGGCCGCTGGTTCGAATCCAGTCGCCCCGACCAAAAAAAACGGTTGATAGTAAAATCAAAAAAAACCATAATATCTACCATTTTTCTCATTTGATGATTGTTTGTCTGTTATTTCTATCGAATTTGTAAAATTTCTTTTCCTGTTTTGTTATTGTAGAATTGAAACATGATGATTGTAGAAATATTAAAAAATACATGGGTCTTCACTTTAATGGCTTTACCTTGGCTGGCAGTTGGGTATTTATTTGCCGGCTTGCTTAAAGTTTTAATTCCGGTCGGTTTTTTAGAAAAACATATTGGCAGTGGCTTTAAGTCATTGATTTACGCTACTTTAATTGGCATCCCTTTGCCTTTATGTTCTTGTGGCGTGGATTCCCATGGCAATGACTTTAAGAAGGCGTGGGGCGAGCTTGGGAGCGACTATCTCCTTTTTAATTGCAACTCCTGTCACTACTGTAACCACGTTATTTTTGCTTTATGCTTTCTTTGGTTGTAAATTCGTGATTTTAATGGTGTTTACGGGGTTTTTTATAGCCATTCTTACAGGTCTTTTTGTAGATATTTTCGTAGATTCATCGAATGTGGAAGTTAAGAAGAGAATTAAATGCTCTCATTGTGATGTTGTCTGTGAACATAAGCGCTATTTTGGGTTTACCGAGAAGCTCAAAGAAGTTTTTAGGTACGGGTTTTTGGAGATAGGAAGAGATACATTAGGTTGGATTTTTCTTGGTTTGCTGGGTGCGGGGATAATTGCTACCCTTGCCCCTAAAGAAATAATCGGTCATTATTTAGGGACGGGATTTTTGCCGCTTATTTTAATGGTTATTATTGGCGGTCCCATGTATATTTGTTCTACTGGTAGCATTCCTTTTGTTGCGGCTCTTGTTTCAAAAGGTTTAACCGTAGGTAGTGCCGTTGTTTTTCTGATAGTCGGCCCCGCAACCAACTTGTCTACTTTTTTTGTTTTAGCCCGCAAGCTGGGCAGAAAAACGGCAGTTATCTATATTGTTTCAATAATAATGTTTTCTTTAATCTTGGGGTATTTAATTCAATTAATAGTTTAAGGTTGAATGAGTAAAATTATTTTTTATGTATCAGTTTCGGTTTTGAATGTATTTTTAACTACTAGTAGGATTTTTTGCTGTTTTATCGAATTAAAGTTCCTGGAGGGGCGCCATGATTAAAACTTTAGTATATGTTCCAGGCGAGGGGATAAAAGAAGGTGTTCCTTTTGGAAACATAAAAGAGTTTGTAGATAAGGATAGTTGTTCTATCTGGGTAGATTTAGAGGAGCCCACAGAAGACAATTTCAAAATCCTTGCTGACATATTTAACCTCCATCCGCTTGCTATCGAAGATGCTAAAACGAAGTTCAATCTTCCAAAAATTGATGAGCATGTGGGATATCTTTTCATTGTATGGCATGACCTTTTAGGTTCCTCTGGTTTAGATAAAATGGAGACTGCTGAAGTTGATATCTTCTTAGGTAAAAATTTTTTTGTAACAGTTCATGATAGAAAGATGAAAAATCTCGACTTGATTTTCGACCACTGCAAACAAGCCCCCGATTTTATGAGCAGGGGAGCAGAATGGGTTTTGCATCACCTGCTTGATGTGATGGTCGACGGAGACTTCCTTTTGGTCGATAGAATAAGCAACGAGGTTGACGAGCTTGAAGATAGAATATTTGAGGTTCCCACGCAGGAAAATCTCAAAGAGTTGTTTTTATATAAACGTCAGCTTATCACCATACGTAAAATAGCTGCTCCACAAAGGGAAATAATTAGTGTTTTGTTGAGACACGAAACTTTTATTGAGAGACATGCTTATATCTATTTTCAAGATGTTGCTGACCATTTGATAAGAATCGTCGATTCTGTTGATACAGCTAGAGATGTTATAAGTGGAGCCATGGATATCTATTTAAGCAACGTTTCCAACAGAATGAATGAGGTAATGAAGAAGTTGACTATAGTTGCGACGATTTTTATACCGCTTACTCTAATAACCGGTATATATGGGATGAATTTTAAGAATATGCCTGAGTTATACTGGACGTATGGTTATTTTATTGTTTTGATTGTTATGGTGTCTTTTGTTTTTGGAGTATTCATTTATTTTAAATCTAAACGGTGGTGATGATTTCTTGGGAATTGCGAATATCTTGACGATTATCCGATTAATTTTAATTCCCTTCTTTATCTATTTTTTTCTTTTAGGTTATAATTATATTGCTCTATTTCTGTTTACCCTGGCTGCGCTCACCGATTGGCTAGATGGTTATTTAGCGAGGGCTTTTTCTCAAGTAACTAGTTTCGGGAAATTTATCGATCCTCTTTCGGATCGCTTATTAATTATAAGTACCTTGGTTGTGTTAGTGGTAAAGGATTTCTTACCTTTACTTGCCGTGATTATAGTAATTTCGAGAGATTTATTTACAATGATTGGTTATCAGTATATGCAATGGCGCGACAAAGAGGTGCCTGTAACTTACCTTGGAAAAACTGCAACTGCAATCTTGATGAGCTCGATAATTTTAATAATAGCCGGTGTAAATTTTGGGGTTTTGCTTTTTTACTTTGGAGTTTTTCTATCTGTTGCGTCATTTATAGATTACGTTCGAAGAGCAACTTTCGTGTTGAAGTATGAGGAGAGGTGATTTTTTGAAAGCAGTAGTTATGGCAGGAGGCGAAGGTACAAGGCTTAGGCCGATTACAAGTAATCATCCAAAGCCCATGGTGCACATAGCAAATAAACCGATCATGGAACACATCATCGAGCACCTTAAAAAACACAAGATCACAGACATTGTAGCCACTCTACAATTTCTTCCAAGTGTTATTAAAAGTTATTTTGCCGAAGGGGAAGAGCTCGGTGTAAATTTAAGTTATGCAATAGAAGATGTTCCTCTTGGAACGGCTGGCAGCGTAAAAAATGCTGAGGATTACTTAGATGATACATTCATTGTAATAAGCGGAGACGCATTAACTGATATTGATTTAACAAAAGTTGTTAATTTCCATAAAAAAAACAAATCGATGGCTACCATAGCTTTAAAAAAAGTGGAAAATCCCTTGGAGTTTGGAATTGTGATAACTAATAAAAAAGGGCGTGTCGAGCGGTTTTTAGAAAAACCCTCATGGGGCGAGGTTTTTAGCGATACCATTAATACCGGAATTTATGTTTTAGAACCAGAAATATTTAAGTATATTCCCGAAGGTAAACCGTTTGATTTCAGTAAAGACCTTTTCCCCTATCTTTTAAAGAATGGGTTTCCGCTATACGGTTTTGTTGTCGATGATTATTGGTGTGATATAGGGAACATTAAACAATACATCGAGGCCCAGCGAGACGTGTTAGACGGTAAAGTAAATATAAATATGCCCGGAATTAAGATGGGGGATAATATATGGATTGGCGAGGGAGCTTCAATCGGTCCCAATGCAAAAATTTTAGGTCCGGCGATAATAGGCCATGACTCAATGATTGAGAATGACGCGGTTATAGGCAGGTATTCTGTTATTGGGAACAATGCCATTGTTAGAGAAAAAGCTAAAATTTATAGAGCCATTGTTGGAGAAAATTCTTATATTGGTTCAAATGCTATTCTTAACGGATGTATTGTTGGAAGAAACTGCGATGTCAAGAAATCGGTTCGGTTGGAACAAGGAGTGGTTTTGGGTGATGATTGCCGTGTTGAAGATAGCGCTGTTATCAATCCTGATGTAAAAATTTACCCTTTTAAAGTAATAGACGGGGGAGCTACCATTAACCGAAGTATTATTTGGGAATCTAAAGGGACTCGCACCCTTTTCGGCCGCAATGGTGTTTCAGGAATAATTAACATAGATGTTACTCCGGATACGGCTGCGCGGTTAGCTATGGCTTATGGGACTTCGTTAAAAAAAGGGTCTTATGTTGCGGTAAGTAGAGATTCAAACCGGGCTTCACGAATGATTAAAAGGGCGATAGTTGCCGGTCTTGGTTCTGCGGGAATTCATTGTCAGGATTTGAGGATGTCTCCAACTCCAATAAATAGATTTGCAATTCGCTCTATGCGATGTGCTGGAGGAATTCACGTTCATATTTCACATTTTGACCCCCAATTAATTGAAATTATATTTTTTGATTCAAACGGAATTAATCTTTCTAAAGGTGAACAGAGAAAAATCGAACGTTATTTTTACCGAGAAGATTTTAGGCGTGCTTTTCATAACGAAATAGGAGAAACTTCATTTCCAACACTTACTTATGAGTACTATGCCAATGCACTATTAAAAAAGATAAATAAGACCGAAATAAGAAAGAAAAAGTTTAGAATTATAATAGATTATTCATATGGGAATTCTGTTCTGGTATTGCCCCAGCTAATTGGGAAGTTAGAATGTGAGGTAATTTCTTTAAACGCATTCACAGATGAGGATAAATCAACTTTGAGCATTAGAGAGTTCGGGCAATCACTTGAACAATTAGGCAGAACCGTTAATACATTTAAGGCCGATTTAGGTGTTTTAATTGATGCCACATGTGAAAGATTGCTTATGATAGACGAAAAGGGAAACAGGATTAGCTATGACTCGTTATTGCTTTTACTTATTGATTTAGTATCTCGATTTGGGCAAAAAGGTAAAATAGCAGTACCGATTACTGTACCAAGTGCCGCTGAGAAAATTGCCGAGAAAAATAGGCGAAAAATTTTAAGAACCAAGCTAAGCGCAACTGATTTGATGACTACCGCCTTAAGAAAAGATGTTGTTTTTGCTGGAGCGCAAGGCGGACGTTTTATTTTTCCGCGATTTCTTCCAGCGTATGATGCGATGCAATCTCTTTGTTTGTCGCTTGAATATTTAGCAAAAGCAAAGACTCCGATTTCCAAATTAATAGAAGGTTTACCGAAATATCATCTTGCACAAAAAAATACGTTTTGTGCTTGGGAAAACAAAGGTTTGGTTATGCGTAGCTTGTTAGAAAAAACTAAAGGCAAAAAAATTGACTTAACTGATGGTATCAAAATTTTTGAAGATGACTATTGGGTACTTGTGATTCCCGATCCGGAAGAACCAGTTTGCAGAGTTTATTGTGAAGCCGAGTCAGATGAGGAAGCAATGGCCCAGGTAGATAAATATTTGAGCTTAATCAGCAAAATTATTTGCACACAATAAGGAGGAAACATGCGGGACACTATAAAATTTGGGACCGATGGTTGGCGAGCTATCATGTGCGATAGCTTTATCTTTAAAAATGTAAGAATAGTGACTCAGGCGATAGCCAATTATCTCCATAATTGTGGTTTATCCGAAAAAGGGGTGGTTATCGGTTACGATAATCGTTTTTGTTCTGAAGATTTTGCCGATGTTTGTGCTTCGGTCTTAATCGGAAACAAAATTCCTGTTTTTTTAATTAAAGACTCAACACCGACACCTGTCACTGCATGCTCTATAAATTTTTTTAAGGCCGCGGGGGCAATTATGTTAACGGCTAGTCATAATCCAGCAAAATATAATGGCCTTAAGTTTGTTCCAGAATATGCCGGTCCAGCCACTTCGGAAATAACTTCGCAGATAGAGAAAGAAATAAACTTGATTTTTAAAAATAAAAAAGTATTTTTTGATGACACCAAAGGTAATGATTTGCTGCATGTTATCGACCCGGTTGATAGATATTTAGAGCACTTAAAGGGTCTAATTAATTTTGAAGTAATTCGAGAAGCCAAATTGAAAATTGCTTTTGATCCCATGTATGGTTCGGGCCAGGTTGTGATGAAAAAAGTGCTTGAAGAAGCAGGTTGTGAGGTCTATCCAATTAATGATTATCGTGATGTGCTTTTTGGCGGCAGATTACCCGAGCCGTCTTTAGAAAACTTAAGCGAACTTCAGTCTTTAGTTTTAAGCAAAAAAGCTGACCTTGGTTTGGCGTTAGACGGAGACGCGGATAGGTTTGGCACAATTGACAATAAGGGGTATTTTCTTTCATCAAATCAAGGCCTCTCGGTTTTATGTTCATACTTACTTGGGGATCGTAAATCAGACGGTAAGGTGGTTAGAACCATATCAACCACTCATTTACTTGATAAAATTGCGGCAAAATTTGGTGTAAAGTTTGAAGAAACTCCTGTTGGTTTTAAATATATTGGTCAGATAATGCTAAAAGAACCAGTAGTTATAGGAGGGGAAGAAAGCGGTGGTTTGAGTATATTGGGGCATGTGCCTGAAAAAGATGGAATATTGGCCGGCCTGTTGTTTTGTGAGGTTACCGCTAATAAAAATGAATCCTTATCGAATTTACTCGATGAAATTTATTCAGAATATGGACATTTTTATAATTACCGCTTAGACATTCATTGTTCACAAGACAAAAAAACAAAATTGTTGCGCGATTTGAAAAACAACCCCCCTTCTTCGATAAGTGGTTTGAAAGTTAACGAGGTTCTATTGAAAGATGGTGTTAAGTTTCTACTTGAGGGGGACAGTTGGATTTTAATAAGGCCATCAGGCACGGAACCCCTCGTTAGGATTTATATGGAAAGTTGTTCTACAAAGACCCTCGAGAATCTTCGTCAATACGCGGAAACTCTTCTTAATTAAAACAGTATTCCTCAAAATCTCTTTAGTAAGGAGCTATTATATCTTTTTACAATAGGGTTTTTATTGGTTATACTTACTTATTTATTAAATTAAAATTTTATTGAAGGTAAGATTATGCAATTTACAAAATGGCGCATTTCTCTAATGGTTGGATTTATAGTTTTAGGGATACTTCTTGCAACCTCTTTCTATTCACAACAAAAGTTTAAGGAAACCGGTCCATCATCTAGAAAAGAGGGGCTTATGGAATCAGTTGAAGCACTGGAAGTAGAACGCGAACGATTAAAGAATGAGTTGTCAAAAACGCGTAAAGAAGTAGAAGATTACGAGAAGCAAGCCGCTGCCAACGAGGGCATTCTTACGTCTTTTACCCAAGAAAATGAAGAATTAAAAAAAGCGGCCGGATTAACTTATTTGACGGGGACCGGGGTGGAGATAACTCTTGCGGATAGTTCACAACTTCCTGAGTTTGAAAATCCCAATAACTATATTATCCATGATTATGATTTACGTCTAGCCGTTAACGCGTTATTAAGCGGTGAAGCGCGGGGAATTGACGTAAACGGTCAAAGACTCATTTCTACCAGTGCCATTAGGTGTGCGGGAAATACGGTTATGATTAATTCCACTCGACTCTCGTCTCCCTACAAAATTAAGGCAATTGGGGAACAAGACAGATTACTTAAAGCTCTTCAAGAAGATGAAGGTTTCGCGCAGCTTTTGCAAAGTTACGCAAAAGCTTTTGGTTTAATTGTCAAGGTTGATAAAATTTCTGAATTAAGATTACCGTCTTACAAAGGAAGTTTGCATCTTGAATATGCTGAATCTGTGGGGGAAAAGTAATGTTGCCATTAATTGGTTTGTTGATAGGGGTAGCACTTGGTTTAATTTTAAAAATTCCTGTGCCGCCTTCTTATGCCAAATATTTAGGAGTAGCGACCTTAGCTGCCTTAGATAGCGCGTTTGGCGGAATTAGGGCTAGCTTGGAAAAAGAGTTCAATGACAAACTGTTTATTTCGGGCTTCTTTAGTAATACCATTCTTGCGGCTTTTATTGTGTATATGGGAGATCGTTTAGGCGTTGAACCTCTTTATTACGCCGCTATCGTAGCTTTCGGTGTTCGCTTGTTTCAAAATATTGCGGTAATCAGACGTATTATTTTTGAAAGAAAGTATTGGGGACAAGAATGAAAGATATTTTTCATGTTTATAATGTTTATGATCGTTTACAGACGAAAAGGATGCAGGTTGCTATAGCAGTTATTTTTGCTATCATTGGCATGCTTTTGGTGACCCAGCTTCAAATTCAAAGTGGTATCTCTAAAAAATTGCAGCAAGAATCTAAACAAGACCTGGGTGAAATTATTAGAGATTTGGATATAGAAGTAAGAGCATTGCAGGAAGAGAGAAGAGATTTAGAAATAAGACTTGTTAAATATCAGAACGCAACCGAAGACCAGCAATTAATTTTAAATGAAGCAGCTCATAATCTGGAGAATTTAAAGATATTTGCCGGGCTAATAGGGGTTAAAGGTGAGGGTGTTGAGGTGGTAATCGAAGACAAACAACAATTTTTAGACTGTTATGATCTTATAGATGTTGTCAATGAACTTAAAGCGGGAGGGGCTGAAGTTCTTTCAATAAACGGAATACGTATTACGGCTAATACAAGTTTTGCTAATGAATCAGGAGGTCAAATTGTTATTGATAAAAAGAAAGTTAGCCCCTCTTTTATTATTAAAGCAATAGGAAATTCAGAAACGCTTTCTCAGGCCGTTGGTTTATTAGGTGGGATTCAGTATACTTTGACTTCCTACGAAGGGGTGACTTTTGAGGTTGCAAGGATGGAGAGTTTAGAAATACCGCCAACCGATTTTAATTAAATATGGATATATTAAAAGCAATTAAGTTATTTAAAATTAAAAACTTTTTTAAAGCCAACAAGAAAACCATTGTAGTTTTGGCGGCTTCAATTATAATGCTTGTGGCTTTGCCAACTTTGGCAGATGCTGTTATTCATTACGGTAAAATTCACCATGGCATAAAAATAAATGGCATCAACGTCGGTTATCTAACTCCTCAAGAATCCCAAAAAAAGGTTTCTCAAGAGATGGAGCATGTCTTAAGTAAATCCGTTATTGTTCAGCACGAAAACATGGAGTGGAAATTAACGCCCACCGACATTAAAACAAACTTAAATGTTGCAAAAAGTGTCGAAAAAGCCTACAACGTCGGAAGGAAGGGAGGTTTTATCTCTTGCTTTAAGATAAGATTTTTAACTTGGTTTTCGCCAATTGAATCCCCGCTTATTTGTTACACGGATAGTCGACTCATAAATTCTTTTATTAATAATATCGCTAAAGAGGTTGATAAAGAGCCGAGGGACGCGGGTTTAGAGATTAATGGAACAGATATTGAAGTTATAAAAAGTCAAATTGGAATAAAAGTAAAAAAGACAGATTTATTTTCTCAAATTAAAGATAAGGTTGTTTCACTTGAGAACAGGAAAATTAATCTTCCCACAAGTATTTCCCCGGCCGTTGTTGCTGATGATGGCGTTGAGCAGGCCAAGGCGGATCTTGTTAAGATGCTTCAAGCTTCTCTAATCTTAAAATATTCGGATAAGCGCTGGGAAGTTGGGCCTGAAAAAATAGGGGAGCTTGTTGCATTCAACAAGACAGATGAATTTTTTAATGAGAGGAAAAAAGTTGTTCTTAAAGCAGCTTTAGATAAAGAGAAAGTTGAGTCATACATAAAAGAAGTTACCCAGGATATTAGCAAAAAAGCAGAAGACGCAAAATTTGAAATAATTGGTAAGAAAGTAAAGATTATTCCGAGTGTTGATGGGAATAAAATCGATACGGCTGTTGCATATTTAGAAATTGAGAAAGTTATAAAAAGTAATCCACCCCGTGAAATAATTTTAAAGATGAAAACAGTAAAACCAGATCTTGCTACCGAAGAAGCTCAAGCGATGGGGATTAAAGAACGAGTGAGTGTTTTTAAAACTTATTATAGTGCAGGCAATGCTCCGCGAGTGAATAATATTCATTTGCTTGCTGGGACCTTAGATGAAATGCTTGTTGCTCCAGGGGAGATTTTTTCATTTAATGAATTTGTGGGGCCACGGACAACCGAAAAAGGTTATCAAGAAGCGGGAACCATAATAAACGGTGAGGTGGTTCCTACTATAGGCGGAGGGGTTTGCCAGGTTGGGACAACTATATTTAATACAGCATTTTTTGGTGGATATCCAATTATAGAGAGAAGCAATCATAGCTTTTATATAAGCAAATACCCAACCGGAAGAGATGCAACTGTATCCTATGGCGGTCCGGACTTTAGATTTAAAAATGATACCTCTGCCCATATTTTAATTAAAACTTCTTATTCAAATTCCTCTGTAACTGTTTCTTTTTACAGTACGGGTTTTGGGATTAATGTATCGTATGATACTTCTCAATTTTCAAATATAGTTTCATGCCCTATTGAATATGTTGAAGATTCAACTATTAATAAAGGAGAACAGAAAATTGAGGAACAAGGAATTAATGGTTTTGATGTGACCGTATACAGAACTGTTACGAAAAATGGTGAGACAATACGGAAAGATAAATTTTTTAGCCGTTATAAACCCAAAAAAGCAGTCATTTTAATTGGGACAAAGGACAATTTTGAGCAAGAAGAAGATGGTGCAGTTCCAAAAGATTATGAGGAAACCACTTCAACAGCTTAATTTTTAAGAGGAAATTTGTAATTTAAAACAAGGAACTTAAATGAGTTGAGCCGAAGATGATTGAAAGAGGCGCGGGCAAATCAAAAGAGTTATTAATAAATGAAAAGTTTAATTCAATACAAGGAGCAAAAGGGTGAAAGCGAAACAAATTTCGGTTTTTCTTGAAAATAAGTGGGGGAGACTTGCCGAAGCAACAAAAGTTTTGGGAGATAACGATATTAATATTCGCGCTTTAAGTGTTGCCGATACTGCTGATTATGGCGTACTAAGAATGATTGTCAATAAACCAGACAAAGCTTATACAGCTCTTAAAGATAAAGGATTTATTGCAACCAAAACAAACGTGTTTGGAATAAAGATTTCCGATAAGCCAGGTAGTTTAGCAGGGATTCTTGAGGAATTAAAGAAAAAAAGTTTAAATGTAGAATATATATATAGTTTTTCAGAAAAGAGTCATGATTCTGCTATCCTTATTTTGCGGGTTGAAGATATTGATGAAGCGATTAAAACACTACAATCAGCGGGTGTAAAAGTTATTAGAGCTAAGGAATTATACACGCTTTAAATAAAATTATTTTTAGGAGGAGAAAGATGGTTGTAGGTAGAGAAATTTGTTTTTTAACTAAAGGGAATGTAGATATTGTTGATTTAACGCAACAGATAGAAACAGTCGTCAAAGAAAGTGGTATATCAAACGGAATGGTGAATATTTTTGTTCCGGGTGCAACGGGTTCGATAACTACCATAGAATGCGAAGCTGGTTTGTTGGATGATTTTAAAAATATCATTGAAGAATTAATTCCTCAAAATCATCACTACTATAAACACAACAATGATTTAGGCGGACAAAACGCCCACTCTCATTTAAGGGCATCACTGCTGGGTCCTTCACTCACGGTGCCAATTGTAGATAAAGAGTTAACTTTAGGAGCATGGCAGCAAATAATTTTTATAGACTTTGATGACCAGCCAAGAAACAGGTGTCTTAAGCTTCAACTAATAGGTGAATAGGAAGCATATAATTTTAAATAAATTAGGAGATTTGTTGAAAAAAATAGCTTCAATTGACCGATTTGAAAAAGATGTTGCAGTTCTTCTTTTTGAGGGAGTTGAAGGGTCCTATGAATTTCCCAGAAAAATATTGCCACCTGAGTGTAACGAAGGAGACATTATAATAGTAGAAATTGCTCTTAAAGAAAACGAGTCAAAGAAAAGGTTAAAAAAATCACTTAATTTAATTAAGAGATTAACAAATCATAATGAAGAGTAAAAAATGCAAGTTTTTAACATTTATCAAATTTACTGCAGTTATCTTCCTAGCGTTTATTGTTTCTCTTTCTCAGCCATGGCCGGTTTTAGCAAGCGTTGACCCTCTGCAAACTAGCGCTTCTTCAGGATTATTAATGGATGCAGAAACAGGACGAGTTCTTTGGGAAAAAGAACCGAATATTAAGCGTTCCGTGGCAAGCACAACCAAGATGATGACGGGTATTGTCACCATCGAAAACGCTTCCTTTGATGAAATTATTACAATCAGCTCTTTGGCCGCAGATGTTGGTGAGGCGGAGATTTATCTTTCTCCTGGCGAAAAGAGATCCGTTGAAGATCTTTTGTACGGAGTGCTTTTAAAATCGGGTAACGATGCTGCGGCTGCTTTAGCTGAGCATGTTGGAGGAAGCGTCGAAGATTTTGTGAAAATGATGAACGAAAAGGCCAATAAATTAGGGACAAAAAATACTCACTTTATGAACCCGACAGGCCTAGAACAAGATGGACATTATTCATCGGCCTATGATCTTGCGTTAATAGCAAGATATTGCCTGCAAAATGAGAAATTTGCGGAAATTGTATCAACAGAAAAGCACACCATTCCTTGGCCAGATAATCCTTATCCTCGTGTTTTAACGAATCATAATAAGCTTGTTTTAGAATATGATTACATTAAAGGTGTTAAGACTGGATACACCAAAAAAGCAGGTTATTGTCTCGTAGCTTTGGCTACGAAGGATGGTAAAAAAGTAATTTCTGTAGTTTTAAATGCACCGACAAGCGAAGACTGTTATACAGATTCCAAGAAAATTTTAGATTATGGACTCAACGAGTTTGAAATGAGAAAAATTGTGAGAAAGGGAGAATCGGTTGAGTTAATACCGCTTATTGTATGGAAAGATAGATTAAACTTAGTTGCGGATAAAGATTTTTATTTACTGACCAAAAAAGAACATCCTGAATTAATTAAAATCATTTCAGTTAAATACCCGAAACTTCCTGTTTCTAAAGGTCAAAAGATTGGAGAAATACAAATTTTTGATGAACAGCAAGAATTAGGCAAGGTTAGCCTACTGGCTGATAAAAATATTTTCAAAAGTGGTTTTTTAGAGCAATTTCTCGACCACATACAGTCTTTTTTTGAAATTTTATGGAAAAAATAAGAAGTAGTTTTTTATAATAAGAAAAATGATATATACTTAGATATAAAGAGAGGTGAGATAGTTGACCGAGACAAAAGGGTTTTTAAGTCAAGATGACATTCTAATTAATTTGGATAAAAAATCTAACGAAGAATTAAAAGAAATTCTAAGAAAAATAGGCGAAGAAGAAGAAAAGCTCTCATGTCAAAGAAGGATTTTGCATGGGAAAATAGATATAATTAGAGCTGAATTAGTAGATAGGCTTAAGAAGAACAAGGGCGATGTCTCCAAGAAAGATATTGACCGTTTGAGTGAGATTCTTGCTAAAGGTGTAAAAGGATTTTAAGATAAAGAAAAAGTTGAGTGAGGAGGTTTTTATGGCTGACAAAGATACTCAAAGAAACGTTCGTTCTAGCACTAAAGAAGCTTTTCTAACTCCAACGCAAAAGCACTTTCATTCCTTGAGCGAAAAAGGAAACGTGTTTTTTGGCAAACACCAAAACCAGGAGAAGATTGTAAAGAAAGATATCTTAAAAAAATTTAAAGAACGAGAAAAAGGTGTTAAAAAAAGCGAAAAACATGAAGGGAAAGAGGAAACTTAAGTAAAAAAGATGAATATTAAGCATGATTGCAAATATATCAGAGGAGGTAGCAAAGTTGCCGGAAAGTAAGTTTTTTGAAGCAGTAAAAAAAGCGTTTGAAGAGATGAGTTTAAACATTATGGAGGAGAGGGTAATAAATTATGTAGTGAAAGAGCTCCACGCGGGAAGAAATCTCTCCTCAATCTTGCAAGATGCTTATGTGAAAAATAGGGTTGATGAAGAAAGGTTAACTCACATTTTGGGAGACCCGGAAATTTTAAGAGCGATTGACGATGAGCTTAAAAAAGCATTCTTAGAGCAAGATTTCAAATTTAAGGAGTAAAAAAGTGTTTTGCAAAAAGTGTGGATATAAAAACAAAGATTTGGATGAATTTTGCCAAAAATGTGGCTCTCAATTAAAAGAAAACACAAACCCAGAAAAGACAATATCTTTTAAACCCATTACAGATAAACAAAAAGAAGTTGAGGTGGGGATTAATGAAGTGCCTGAAGAAGGGGCACTTTTGATAGTTAAAAAAGGTTCAACTGCCGGACAAAAATTTTTGTTGAATAAAGACAAAATCACGATTGGGAGGCATCTTGGAAGCGATATTTTCTTAGATGATATAACAGTTTCGAGAAAACATGCTGAGATAAATTTTGATTCCGAGGGGGCAATATTAAGAGATATGGGGAGCTTGAATGGCACCTATATTAATAATGAGTTGGTAGAAGAAGTCAGATTAAAGAACACCAATGAAATTCAAATTGGAAGATTTAAGCTGGTTTTTTTAACTAAACCAAGATAGTTGGAAGGTGATGATGAAGTGTTTAGGTCTTCCGAGAGAGATTATGCAACAATTAGCGAAGTTGTTAAGGAGCTTCGTAAAGATTACCCTGATCTTTCAATAAGTAAAGTTAGATATTTAGAGGAAGAAGGGTTGATTAAGCCGGAGAGAACCTCGGGCGGTTATAGAAAATTTAAACCAGTGGATGTAGATAAACTTCGAACAATATTGCGACTGCAAAAAGACAATTTTCTTCCTTTAAATATAATAAAATCCAAACTTAAGTCGCTTTCGTTTGGCAAAGAAGTTTATTCGGATACAGCAGAAAATTTAGCATCATCTTTAGATGAAGAGACTATTTATCAGGAACAAAAAGGGGTAAAAATAGACGATGTTCCCAATATATCTAATTTGTCTTTTGAGGAAATTAAAAGACTTGAGACATACAATATACTTCAACCCGAAGAAACCGAAGAAGGGAAAGTATATAGCTCCGTTGATGTAAAAATAATGAAAATTGTAAAACAATTAGCAGATTTTGGCATAGAACCTCGTCACATACGTTTTTACGAAAATTTTGCCGAGCGAGAAGCTTCTTTTTACCAACAAATTCTCTTACCCAGTTTTAAGCAAAAAAGTGAGGAAGGTAAAATTAAAGCCATGGAGGAACTTTCTGCTCTTATAAAACTAACACAAGAACTTAAAAATTTACTTTTACAAAAGTCCATAAAAAATTATTTTCAAACCTCTTAGGTTAAAATTTCTCTAAAAACATGTTGAAAAATGTGGAAAGACCAAAATTTATCGTTAATCAGATGTGCGGCCGTCTTGCTAAATGGTTGCGTTTAATAGGTTATGATGCAGTTTATTTTAGTGATATCGCGGGTCGAGAATTGATAAATATTGCCAAAAAGGAAAGTCGGATTATCTTAACTCGAGATACGGAATTAATAAAAAGAAGCATCATTGCAAAAGGTATCGTGAAAGCATTAATGGTAAATTCCGACAATTTGGATGTTCAGCTTGCTGAATTGATTAAAAGTCTTAAATTAAACTGTTCCCAGAGTCTGAAAAGGTGTATTGAGTGTAATGTTGAGCTTAAACCAATTCCTAAGTCTGAAGTAAAAAGCGAAGTTCCTCTTCATGTTTATAAAACACAAAATAATTTCAGTGTTTGTCCATTGTGCGGGAGGTATTACTGGAAAGGGACACATTGGAAACATATTCAGAACAAACTTAAAAATATTTGTTAAAGAAAATGATGTAATTTAGAGAATATATTCAATACAAAAATATTAACACTCATGATGACAATCCCGCTTATCATCAGCCAAGAAGAGATGCTGGTCGTATTTTTCTTTTCAAAAAACGATAACCAGCCGATTGTCAGCAAGGTAACAAAATAATAAAACCACAAGATGACAGAACCTATTTGCTTAACATCCCAACTCCAATAAGCTCCCCACAAATTTTTAGCTTGTATTAGCCCTATGATAAAAGAGGTTGTAAAAAAAAGAAAGCCAATAATTAAACAGACAAGATTAAGTTTGTACTGTTTTTTTAAAAAAAAATCCTTTGAAGTGGAGTCTGGACTTGTCTTTTTTAAAATTAAATACAAACCGCTTCCAAGGCCAGCTATTAATAGACTAATTTGACTCAGTGTCGCAAGGATGTAATGTGCAATGCATTTGTCTAGTGTCATAAAGCACCATTTCTTTTTAACTTAATAAAATATTTTATAAGAAAAAATTATTAAGTTATTATAAGATATTGTTAAGGAGGATGGAAGAATTGTCTGATAATTTAAAAGCTTTTGAGAAAAAAGAAGAGGTTGTTTTAAGGTTTATAAAGGCAGATGAAGTTAAGTTTGCTCATCCCAGCGAACGTGTTTGCGCAAGTATTCTTGATTTTTATCACATTCGGTGGCTTTATGAGCCAAAAACATTCCCAATAGAATGGGACAAGAAGGGCAATGTTGTTCAGAGTTTTACTCCGGATTTTTATCTTTCTGATCTTAACTTATATATTGAACTTACAACGATGAATCAAAAATTAGTAACTAAAAAAAACCGAAAAGTAAGAAGATTAAAAGAGTTATATCCCGATGTTAATATAAAGATTTTTTATCAGAAAGATTTCAAAAATCTGTTGATAAAATATGGGTTTCATGGCAGCGAGAAAAACAAAAATTAATTTACTTCTTTGTTCCTAAACACCTTCTATAGTAATATGTATTAAATTTATTAATTTTTTTTGTAAGGAGAAGCTAAATTGGTTGAAAGTTTGCAAGGCAATAATTTAAGCGATGACATTGAGAGAGTTTTTTTTACGAAACAAGAAATTCAAGAGAAAGTTGATTTTTTGGGTAAGAAAATTAGCTGTGACTATAAAGGTAAAGACTTGCTTTTAATAAACATATTGAAGGGTGGGGTAGTTTTTCTTTCTAATCTCATAATGAGTATTGATATAGGTATATCAATAGATTTTATGGCGATTTCAAGTTATGGCCCATCTTCAGAGACCACAGGTGCGGTAAAGTTAATCAAAGATTTAGAAGAAAGCATTGAGGGCAGGAATATTTTGGTTGTAGAAGATATAATTGATACCGGTTTGACGCTAAATTATCTGACTAATAATTTAAAAGCCCGACAGCCCGCAAGTTTAAAAATTTGTACTTTATTAGACAAATCAGTTCGTCGGATTGTCGATATGCCCATCGATTACAAGGGATTTGATGTCCCTGATGTTTTTTTGGTTGGATATGGGCTGGATTATAAACAAAAATATCGAAATTTACCCTATATTGGAATTCTTAAAAAAGAAGTATATTTGGACAAAGATCCGATGTTAAATTATTAAAGTTTTGTTATTTCTCCTCGAGTTGCGTAACCAAGATTATTTGCAAGGTCTCCAATTCTTTCGTAATGATTTATTATATCTAAAAACATGATTCCGGCCTGAGTGAAGCAGACACCATCTTTTAATCTTTTTATGTGTTCAAGGTGAGCATTACGAGCTATCTTGTCAATTTTATTTTCAAGTCTTTGATATTTCTTGGCTTTTTCGGCATCATCTTCCTCGAAAGCGACTACCATATTGCTGTACATTGTTTTAACGTGGGAGTGTATCTTTTGTATTTCATCCTCAGCATTTTTGGAAAATGGGATTTTTTCAATGTTTTTTTCGTCAACAATTTTCATGATATTCTCAGCATGGTCACCGATTCTTTCAACGTCATTCACAACATGCATAAGAATAGTAAATCTTCTTGATTGCTCGGGGCTCATTGAGCTTTGAGAAACCTTAGTAAGGTATTTTGTTATTTCGGCTGCTAAATTATCAACAGCTTCTTCTCTTTGCTCAACGTGTTTTCTTGAATTCTTCTTTGGATTAAACATAATCTCTAAATCATAATCGATCATTTCAAGAGTTAAGCGAGCCATTCGGGCAATCTCTTTAGTTGTTTGTCCTAGCGCGAACGATGGAGCGTTTAAAATATGAGGGTCTAAATAAATGGTTTTCCGCTCAACAATTACTTCTTCCCCGGGTACCAGAATGGTAACCACTTTTGAAAATAGGCCAACCAGAGGTAACCCTATCAAGGTACACATTATATTTAATGATGTTTGAGCATTGGCTATTTGTCTGGCGATATTAGTGGAGGTAAAAGTTGCCATTTTAATAAAGAACGGTAAGATAGTTAAGAATATTACAGTTCCAAGAACATTAAACATTAAATGAGCTACGGCGGACCGCCGGGCAGCAAGTGATGTGCCAATGCTTGCCAGCATGGCTGTTATACAAGTACCGATTTCTGCTCCCAAGACAATGGGAATTGCGGAATTAATGGTAAGCAAGCCGGATGTTGCGGCAGCGATAACGAGGCCCATTGTGGCGCTGCTGCTTTGAATTACAGCTGTAATAAGCATTCCGGCAAGTACTCCTAAAAGTGGTTTTTGGCCAAAATTAGTTAGAAAGGCAATCAATTCGGTGCTTTGTTTTAATGGAACCACAGCATCCTTCATAAGGTTAAGACCGAAGAAAAGTAAACCAAATCCTAAAATTGTTTCTCCGATAAATTTAAAAAGTTTTCGTTTGCTAAAAAAAGTTAAGGCAAAACCAATTGCGATAGCAGGAAGCGCAAATCGGTCAATTTTAAATGCAATCATCTGAGCGGTAATAGTGGTTCCTACGTTTGCTCCCATAATTACGCCAATTGCTTGCTGAAGGTTCATTAACCCCGCATTTACAAAGCCGACCAACATAACCGTGGTAGCGCTACTGCTTTGAATGAGAGCTGTTACGCCAGCCCCAACCATAGCCCCTCGCCATGGTTTGGTGGTTAAAACTTCCAATACTTTACGCATTCTATCGCCGGCTATTTTTTGGAGTCCGTCTCCCATTTTTTGAATTCCGTAGATAAAAAGGGCTAATCCTCCAACTAAACTCATAACTATTTGAGCGTTCACTTTGCCTCCAACTTGTTTTATTTTTTAAATCGAAAAAAGTATAACATAAACAATTTTAAGGCAAAAATATTTTGTAGGTTAACTTAAATTGCTTGCAGTTTCGTCTTGTAATATGATTATAATAATTTGCGAATCTTTGGAGGAGATAAGAATTCGACAATCAAAAGTTTTTTTTGTTACGGTTATTTCTTTATTATTTATTTTATTAATTCCTTCTGTTGGGGCGTGTGTCACTTTAAGCAAACAAAAGCAAGCTGAAAAGTTTAAAGAGGAAGTTAATGGTTTGCAGACGCAACTTAACAGAATAACGAGGGAATATAATTCGGCTTATAACGAATATATCGAAACAATTAACGGTGAAGAAGAGACAATGGTGAAACTTGAGTTGATTGAAAAAGAGCTCAAAACAAAAGAAGCATTATTAGATTTGCGATTAAAAGCTATTTATACTCAGGAAAATCTGAGTTTCTTGAAAGTCCTATTGAATTCAACTGATTTTAACGATTTTTTAACTTGTTTTTATTTATGTGAGAGGGTTGGCGCGTGGGAAGCAAGGGTAATTAGAGAAGCAAGAGAGCTGAAGATTGAATTAAAAAAGCAGAAAGCAGAACTAGAAGAGAAACGAACTCAACAAAAGGCATTATTGAAGAAATTGGACAAAAAAAAGGAAGAATTGGATGAGAAATTTAAAAAATCAAAAAGCTTATTCTCTGTAATTGAAAAAGAGTTAAAGAGTGCTCCACGTGTTACTCCGCGCACCATTAAGGGAGTTAAGATAAGTTGTTTCCCTGTTTCCAGGCCTTACGCATACAGCGATACATGGTTGGCTCCTCGAAGAGGTCATCTTCACCAAGGATGCGACGTTTTTGCCGCAAAAGGGACACCTTGCTACGTTTGCGTTAGCGGGAGAGTAAAAATGAGTTCTAGTCGGAATGGGGGAAAAACCATATATCTATCCGGCGATAGCGGGGATCTTTTTTATTACATGCACTTGGATAAGTGCGCTGTAGCAGGAGGACACGTGGAGGCCGGACAGGTTATTGGCTATATTGGTGATAGTGGTAATGCGAGAGGCGGGGTATGTCATCTCCATTTTGAGGTTCATCCCGGCGGAGGAAGAGCAGTAAACCCGTATCTGATTTTAAGAAGCATTGAATAGGTTAGGTAACCGTTAGCCAGGTTTGACGGATACACGAAGTCGCGATAGTATTTAGTTATAATTTAATAAGGATTGCAAGGGGAGCGTTTGCTGAGAGTTTTTCGTTGTAGTTTGGCGAAAAAGACCCTTTAAACCTGTTTGGATAATACCAGCGAAGGGATGCAGATATTTAATAATGTGTAGTCCGCTGGTTAGCGGATTTTTTATTTTTGTGAGGTTGATATGGATTTATCATTTTATGTAATTACCTGTGAAGTGCCCAATTTAAAAAGAAGTCAATTTGAGGTTGCCAAAGCGGCAACTGAAGGTGGCGCGACGGTTATTCAATATAGAGAAAAAAATAAATCTTCTAGAGAGTTGTTAGAGATGGCTTGTAAGATTCATAAAATTACACAAAGAGCAAACATCCCCTTAATAATTAACGATAGGCTCGATATTGCCCAGGCAGTTAAGGCCGAAGGGGTTCATCTTGGACAAGGAGATATTTCTGTTAAGACTGCTCGTATGATACTTGGGCCAGAGAGCATAATTGGTGTGTCCTGTGGAAATATTGAGGAAGCAATTGAAGCTGAGCGTGATGGAGCATCTTATATTGGAGTTGGCCCGATTTTCCCGACTTCAACTAAGGATAATGCGCGTAAACCCATAGGGATTAAAGGGCTGATTGAAATCAAAAGAAGCGTTAACGTTCCGGTGGTAGGTATTGGTGGAATTTCAGTTGATAATGTGGGATCGGTATTAAAGTCAGGAGTGGATGGTGTTGCGGTTATTTCGGCGGTGGCTTTTGCTTCTAATATGAAAGGAGCCAGTTGTAATTTGTCTAAAAAAATAAAAAAGGTTAGGGAGGCTAATCATGAGTTTAAATGAGGTTACAATCACTAAAGCGATAGTTGAAGAATTTTTAAGTGTTTTTATAGAGTATTCTGAGGTCGATGTTGCCCTAGTTGGGGGAGGTCCGGCAAATTTAGTTGCAGCTACTTGTTTGGCCAAAGAAGGGGTCAAGACAGTTTTGTTTGAGAAAAAGTTATCTGTAGGAGGAGGAATGTGGGGAGGCGGTATGATGTTTCCTCGTATTGTAGTGCAGTCGGAAGCTTGCAGAATTTTAGATGATTTTGGAATACATTACACCGAATATAAGCCGGGTTATTACATTGCCAGCTCGGTGGAGTCGGTTGGAAAGCTTATAAGCCGGGCTTGCGATTTTGGAGTTCAAATTTTTAATTTAATGAGTGTTGAGGATGTAGTAATAAGAGAAAATGATGCTATTACCGGCTTGGTGATAAACTGGACAGCAGTTGATATGGCCGGTTTGCATGTCGATCCTTTATCGATTTCCGCTAAAGTTGTTATAGATGGGACGGGACACGATGCCGAAGTTTGTCGGGTGATTGAAAGAAAAATACCCGGGGTGAAGTTGAACGTTAAGGGCGAAAAACCGATGTGGGCTGATGTGGGTGAAAAAATTCTTTTGGATACAACCAAAGAAGTTTACCCCGGTCTTATTGTTGCGGGGATGGCAGCCAATGCAGTAGCCGGTGGCCATAGAATGGGGCCAATCTTTGGCGGAATGATGTTGTCCGGAGAAAAAGCGGCACAAATTGCTTTATCAAAACTGGGAGAGGATTAAAGTGACCTTAATTAAGAGAATTCAAGCAGGCGAAGTCCCTGAAGTTGTAAAAAACATTGCTAAAAATGAATTAATCGAGCTCGAAATTTTATTGGAAAGAATTGCCGATGGGAGAGTAGTGATACCCAACAATATCAATCATTCTATTAGCAAGTTTGTTGGTATTGGCAAAGGTCTTACGACAAAAGTTAATGCCAATATTGGAACATCGGAAGATTATCCTTTTCTTGAAGAAGAGTTAAAAAAATTAGAAGTATCGGTTGAGGTAGGAACCGATACAGTTATGGACCTCAGCACGGGAGGAAATTTAGATTCAATTCGCAGGGAAATACTGAAAAAGTCAACCGTTCCAATTGGAACGGTTCCAATTTATCAAGCAGCCGTTGATGCTAAATTTAAACTTGGAAGCATTGTTGAGATGACTAAAGAGCATATTTTTGAAGTTATCAGAAAACAGGCAAAAGACGGTGTTGATTTTATGACTATCCATTGTGGGGTAACACGCAAAGCCTTAGATGCTTTAAATAAAGATGGTCGAATAATGGATGTGGTGAGTCGTGGCGGGGCATTTACAATAGGCTGGATTTTGCATAACAACAGGGAAAATCCACTTTATGAAGAATTTGATGAGCTGTTAAATATTGCGAAAGAATACGATATTACCTTAAGTCTCGGAGATGGGATGAGGCCCGGTTGTTTAGCTGATGCTACTGACCGTGCGCAAATTCAAGAACTCTTAACGCTTGGGGAATTAGTGGATAGAGCTCGGGAAGCAGGAGTACAAACGATGGTTGAAGGGCCGGGCCATGTGCCTTTTGACCAAATTGAAATGAATATTAAACTGGAGAAAGAGATATGCAAAGGTGCTCCATTTTATGTTTTAGGACCCATAGTAACTGATGTTGCGCCGGGATATGATCATATTACTTCGGCAATTGGAGGAACTCTGGCGGCCTCGGCAGGTGCGGATTTTTTATGTTATGTCACTTCACGTGAGCATCTTGGCCTACCGACAGTTGGAGATGTAAGAGAAGGGGTGGTTGTTTCAAGAATAGCTGCTCACGCAGCTGATATTGCAAAAAAGATTCCTGGAGCAAAAGATTGGGATTTGGAAATGGCTAAAGCCAGGCGGCGCTTGGATTGGGAAGAAGAAATAAAGCTGGCAATTGACCCCGAAAAAGCAAGAGAAGGATATGAGGAAAGAAAAAAGAAAGGTGAAGATGTTTGCACGATGTGCGGAGATTTTTGCGCTTTAAAGGTTATTGATGAATATTTAGGAAAAACAAGACAAGGGTAAAGGGTAATGGATAATGGGTAAAGCTGGAGATGAAGAATGAAAAATGAAGAACGAAAAACGATAATGAAAAAATAAAAATGGTTTCCAAGCACAGCTTGCCTAACAACAGATGCTGGTCTAGTGATAAATATTATCTTTAAGGGTTTTCCGTTTAAATTATTCTATACCGTGCTTATCGACAAGCAGGTAGTTTTAAATTTTTCACTTCTAATTTTTAATTTAAATAACTGAGAGTTGGGTGTAAAAGCATATGTATATTGAAGATATTGGGGAAACAGGAATAATTGAGAAAATTGCCAATTTAGTTGGTGTTGAAGATGAAGATATAATTGTTTCCATTGGTGACGACGCAGCCGTTGTTCGCTCCCCTTCAAATTACTATACCGTTTTGACCACCGATTTTATGATAGAAAAAGTTCATTTTGACTTGTCCACCATATCCGCTTACCAATTAGGTCGCAAATCGATGCTGGTTAACATCAGCGATATTGCAGCAATGTCGGCTATACCCACCTACGCTCTGATTTCTTTAGGTATCAAGCCCAAAACGAAGGTTAATTTTATAGAAGAGTTATATGAAGGAATGGTTGATGTATCTAAAGAATACGATTTTAAAATAGTAGGCGGCGATACGGTTGCTTCTCCATGTTCCTTGTCAATTAATATAGCGATGGTTGGAAAAGTAGAGCCCCATCTTTTAAGAAAACGGGCTGACGCGAAGGTTGGTGACAAGGTCTTGGTAACCGGCAAGTTGGGTGCATCTTCAGCCGGCCTTTTTCTGTTGAATTCAAAAATTAAAGGTGACGAATATTTGATAAAATCTCACCTTGAACCAGTTCCTAGATTAAAAGAAGCAAGGCTTTCAGCAATTTGCGGAGCACACGCAATGGAGGATATAAGCGATGGCCTGGCTAGCGAAATCTATCATATTTGCAATGCTAGCAGAGTAGGGGCCGTTATCCATGAAGAGAGTTTGCCTATTGCGAATGGAGTAAAAGGTGTCGCCGAAATTGCCAAAAAGCCATCTGAATATTTTGTTCTTTATGGTGGAGAAGATTATGAGATTGTTTTAACGGTGGGCTTAGAAAAAATGGAGAAACTTATTCATCGGGTTTATTCTGAAACAGGAACAACATTAACTTTGGTCGGTGAAATTATTGATGAGCAAAAAGGTGTTTATGTCTTGAAAAAAGATGGCTCAAAAAGACCGCTAACCAAAGGATATGATCATTTTAGAAAAGAGGAGCTCTAATTGAAAGGAAAGAAGATATTGGTTATTGGGGGCTCGGACCCGAGCGGGGGAGCCGGAATTCAGGTAGATAGATTAACCTGTGCCGATTTAGGAGTATACCCTTACAGTATTTTAACTGCAGTTATTGCTCAAAATAGTTCTAAGGTGTTGAGCATAGAGAGATTGTCTTCTGATATAATTTCCAAACAGTTGGAAGCAGTCTTTCTTGATACGCGAATTGACACTGTTAAAATTGGAGCTCTTACTTCTATAGAAGCAGTTGAAGTTGTTTCAAGTTTTTTTGAAGAGCTTAAAGTGAAAAATATTGTGATTGACCCCGTGATTCAATCTTCCAGTGGGACATCTTTTCTTTCACCATCGGCAGTATCTTTAATGAAGATTCGTCTGTTTAGAATCGCTCGGGTTGTTACACCAAACATCCCTGAAGCTGAAAGACTTACTGGATTTTCGATAAAGAATTTTGATGACATGAAAAAAGCAGCTGAAGCGATAAAAACACTTGGCCCGGAATGGGTGCTAATCAAAGGAGGGCATCTTCAGGGCGATGAGTGCACGGATTTTTTATTCAACGGAAATATTGAGCGGAAATATTCAAGCAAACGAATAAATAAAAATGTCAAAGGGACCGGTTGTATCTTCTCTTCCGCATTGGCTTCTCAGCTTGCTTTAAATAAAGATGTACCTGAAGCGGTAGAGTTGGCTAAACTATATGTTACTGAGAGAATTTCAAAAGCTATTTCTCTTGGAAAGGGTAACTTTCAATCCATTCCGTCTTTTTTTGAAAATTTTGAAGTTAATTGGTGAGGTTTTTAAGCTTTTGTTACTTTGTTGGACTTGATACATCTTGTGCAAACATTTGTTTTTTTAGTTTCCCCGTCTTCAACTATCCGTATTTTTTGTATGTTGGCTTTCCACTTTTTTAACGTTTTTTTATGTGAATGGCTCACGTTTTTTCCAAATAACGGGCCTTTCCCACAAATTTCACATTTCTTTGACAATTTAAACACTCCTGTTTTAATATCTTTTATGCTCGAGAAATATTAGCATTGTAAAAAGTTTTTTGCAAGAAGGTTTTGGTTTTTATGTTTTTTTATTATATTATAATCATCAAATATTATATATGATTTAGTTCAAGGTGGTGACTGCAATGAACAAAAAAGAAGAGCATCTTGGGCAAATAAATGTTGCCAACGATGTAATAGCAGATCTAGCCGGTCATGTGGCGCTTGAAAGTTATGGCATTGCGGGGATGGCTAGTCCAAGCGCCAAAGTTGAAGTTGCTCAAATATTGACACGTGATAAATTAAAAAAAGGTGTCAATGTTAAAGTTTTAAACGATAAAGTTGAGATTGATTTATATATAATAATTGAACATGGAACAAACTTAAGCGAGGTTGCCCGGAATCTTGTTGAACGTGTTAAGTACGAGGTTGAGAAATATGTCGAACTTGAAGTAGATAATGTAGAAATTCATATCCAAAGAGTTAAAACAAGAAAGTAACTTCACGAAAAGGCTCACATTGTGTTAATGCTGACTACAAAAGACCTACCAAATCTAATAAGAGCTTCTTTAAGTGCTCTTAAACGACACCAAGAAGAGATAAACAAGCTCAATGTTTATCCTGTTCCTGATGGTGACACCGGAACAAATATGGTTCTTACAATGGAAGCTGTTTGCAACGAACTTTCAAAGACTAAACCTGACACGATGGAAAAAATCTGTAAAACGATTACATATGGTTCACTCATGGGTGGACGGGGAAATTCAGGCGTAATACTTTCTCAAATAATTAAAGGCTTTTGTGAAATTTTATCTTCGAAAGAATTCGTTAATTCAGTTTTTCTGGCAGAGGCATTAAAGAATAGCGTGCAGGTTGCATACAGAGCTATTAGAAAACCCGTAGAAGGAACAATGCTAACCGTAATTAAAGATACAGCCGCTGCTTCAAAAAAATTTGATAAGGAAGTTGAATTGGATGTGTTTTTAGAATATATCCTTAATGAGGCAAAGAAATCTGTTATGAGAACACCCGAGCTTCTGCCCGTTCTTAAAGAAGCGGGAGTTGTTGATGCAGGCGGTTGGGGATTAGCGATTATGGGAAGCGGCATTTTATCTGCGATAAAAGGTGAGGCGGAACATGAGGAGCTGACAGAATTTAATGTGCCAGTTTTACAGCCCACAGAAGAGATTTTTTTAGAGTACCAATATTGCACCGAGTTTATTTTAAAAAGCAGCGGAATTGAGCTTTCTAAATTTGAGGAACAACTTGCCCCTTTAGGGGATTCGCTCTTAGTTGTTGGTTCTGAAACATTAACCCATGTTCACATACATACCAATGAGCCGGGCACGGTTTTAAGCTTGGCAACAAATAAAGGTTCTGTATCGGAAATTAAAATAAATAACATGCAAGAGGAGGCTGCGATAAGAACCGAAAAAATTATGGCAGATACAGGTAAAGTTGGACTGGTTGCGGTGGCAAGCGGTGAAGGTATTAAGAAAATACTCTCAAGTTTAGGCGTGCAAAGGATTGTAAACGGGGGGCAAACTATGAATCCAAGTACTGCCGATATTTTGAAGGCAGTTGAAGATGTTAACGCATCAAAGGTTATTATTCTCCCAAATAATAAAAATATAATTATGGCTGCTCAAAGAGTTTCAGAACTTACAAAAAAAGAGATTGGTGTTGTTCCAACGAAATCTATTCCTCAAGCTTTATCGGCTCTTTTGGCTTTTGAAGAAGAAAAGCCCTTTGCTTTAAATGTTAAAAACATGATGAGTTCTTTGTCTAATGTAAAGACCGGTGAAATAACAAAAGCGATTCGGAATTCAAAAAATTCAATTGGTAAAATTAAAAAGGGTGACTTCATTGGTCTTATTGATCACGAAGTGAACGTTTCTGGAAAATCTTTTGTAAAAATAGCTACTAAGCTAATAAACAACATGCTTGATGACGAAAGTGAAGTGGTCACGCTTTTGTTTGGAGAAGGAGTAAAAGAAAAAGATTTAGAAGAGCTATCTAAAATTATTTCAAAAGAGTATCCCGACATAGAAATAGAAATTCATGAAGGAGGACAAGCTCTTTATCCTTTAATTATCGGAGTGGAATAAACAAGCAGAATGGATAATATTTGAAATTTAACGTAAAAAAAGGGGTTGATTGAGATGGAGACAGAGAATGTTTCAATTGTAACAGACAGTACTGCTGATTTTGAACTTTCTTACTATAAAGAACATGATGTTTACATGGTGCCTTTAATGGTTCGCTTCAAGGAAGAGTCGTTTAAAGATTGGGTCGACATCAAACCAAAAGAATTTTATAGGAAATTAAAGGCCTCAGATGTTCTTTCAAAGACATCTCAACCAACTGTTGCTCAATTTGAGGAAGTTTATAAAAAACTATCTCGTGACCACACACATATTATTTCAATTCATATTTCTTTAAAACTGAGCGGCACAGTTCAATCTGCTCAGATAGCCAGTGAAAATATAAATATACCGGTTACTGTAATTGACGGAAAATCAGCGTCTTTATTAACCGGCATTTTAGTTGATTTGGCCGTTAAAGCGCGAGATGAAGGAAAAACTGCCGAGGAAATTGTTCAAATTGTTAATAAAGCACGGGATAGAGCAAAGATTTTATTTGTTGTTGACACTTTAAAATATCTTCATTTGGGCGGACGCATTGGAAAAGCGCAAGCGTTAGTTGGTAGTTTGTTAAAAATTAAGCCGATTCTTACGCTGGAAGATGGCCTGGTGGCGCCTTATAAGAAAGCGAAAGGAACCAGAAAAGCCATACAAGAAATTGTTTCTATTGCGAGAGAAAACATAGATCAAGACAAACCATATCGTTTAGTCGTTGCGCATGCCGATGCTCCTGACAATCTAGCGTATTTAAAGGAACTTCTCTTGAAAGAAGGATTTAAATCAAACCAAATAATCGAGGGCGAGGTTGGCGCTGTTATCGGAACATATACCGGTCCCGGTGCTGTCGCATTAGTTTATTACCAGGAATAATTTTATGGCTGAAAAGTTTTTAAATAAGTTAGTAGAGCTTGAGGAAAAATTTGGTATAAATAATACCTCAGTAATTGGGGGACTCGCTAAGTACCTTCAAGGCATCGATTGCGCATTGCCCAATGTTAAATTTAATCCAGTTCCCAAGCAAACAAATAATTTAAAGGAGCTTAAGAATGTGGTTCCATCCTTTAAGAGTTCTTCAAAATTTGACTCAATTGAAAAAATTTTATTGCTTGATAAACCGATAGAAACGGTCAAGTATGTGGGAACCACAACCGGTAAACGGTTTAGGCGGTTGGGTGTCGAGACTTTGGGGGATCTTTTATTCCATTTTCCGCACAGATACCTTGATTTTACTAAGATAAAAAAAGTATCGAACGTTAAGGTTGAAGAAGAAGTTACCGTAGTCGGTATCGTTAAGAACATAAGAAAACATATTGGCCGAAACGGAACCCGGATTTTAAGCATTGGAATTTTTGACGGTACCGGTTACGTTTACGGTACGTGGTTTAACCAAAACTACATTGCCAATAAATTAAAAGAAGGCATGCAGGTTGCTTATAGTGGTAAGATTGTTTATAGGTTTGGGTTGATGCAAATTCAAAATCCACTTTTCGATGTAATTGATGAGAGACAGGCTGAATCGGTTCATACCGGCCGCATTATCCCAATTTATCCAGCCACTCAAGACCTTTCACCGGTACTAATAAGAAGAATTATTAAAAATTTATTAACTGAGTTTCTCGATATTCCTGATTACATGCCCGTTGAATTAAGAAAAAAATTAGAGCTCTCAAATATCTCGTTTAGTTTACAAGAAATTCACTTTCCTTCGTCTAAATCCAACTTAGAAAAAGCAAAAAAGAGAATGCTTTTTGATGAGCTTTTTTTGATGCAATTAGGGCTGGCAATTAAGAAAAAGAGATTTGAAAAAAATGTGGCTGGAATTAAGCATGTTATTAACGAAGAAAAACTTAACCAATTTTTTAAATTGTTGCCCTTTGAGTTAACTGCTGACCAAAAAAGAACCACTAATGATATTGTCAATGACATGGCAAGTTCGCGTCCGATGAGTCGCTTATTGCAAGGGGAAGTTGGCTCTGGCAAAACAGTGGTAGCTTTAGCTGTTTTACTCACGACGGTTTTTTGCGGTTATCAGGGAGCTATTATGGCTCCAACAGAAGTGCTTGCTAATCAACATTTTCTTAAAACGAAGGAAATTTTAGATAAATTGAATATCGTCTCTGCAAATTTAACAGGAAGTATGCCTGCCAAAAAGAAGGAGGAGCTTCAAGAGGAGATACGTAAAGGAAATATTGATATTGTCATTGGCACTCACACCTTAATCCAAGAAAAAATTGAATTTAAAAATTTAGGAGCAGTTGTTGTAGACGAACAACACCGCTTTGGTGTTGAGCAAAGAATGAAATTAAAAGAAAAAGGAGCTTGTCCTGATGTTTTAATAATGACAGCAACTCCTATTCCGAGAACTCTATCACTTACATTATATGGTGACTTAGATGTATCTATTATAAAAGAACGGCCCGGTGGAAGAGATTTTTCCGAACACGTTGAGACTTATATATGTAATAACCGGCACAGAAAAAAAGCGTACGAAAAAGTGAGAAGCGAAGTAAAACAAGGCAGACAAACGTATATAGTTTGCCCTTTAATTGAAGAGTCCGATAAACTTGAAGTAAAAGCGGTCATGGACGAAGTTGTATATCTAAGAGAAAAGGTATTTCCGGATCTTAGGGTTGACGTAATTCATGGAAAACTTAAATCAGAAGAAAAAAATAGAGTGATGGAGAGGTTCCGCGAAGGTAAGGTTGATATACTTATTTCAACTACAGTTATTGAAGTTGGTATTGATGTACCAAATGCTTCTGTTATGTTAATTGAAAACGCGGACAGATTTGGCCTTTCACAGCTTCATCAATTAAGAGGAAGGATAGGTCGAGGTGAGCATAAGTCTTGCTGTATATTATTTGCCAATCTTTCTACTGAAGAATCGAAAGCCAGAATGAAAGCTATAAAAGAAATAAAAGATGGCTTTAAACTGGCGGAGGTGGATTTAGAGATTAGAGGGGAAGGTCAACTTTTTGGCACACGTCAATCCGGTCTTCCTGATCTTAAATTAGCTAAATTAACACGGGACATTGATGTTCTTCTCAGGGCCAGGAAAGAAGCTTTTGCTATAGTGGAAGAGGACCCAGATTTAAGTTTACCCATCAATAAACCGTTAATGAGAACAGTTAAACAAAGATTTTCAAAAAACCTGGATTGGTTGTTTCAAAACTGAGGATTGTTTAATTAAATTTTTTGGAGACTGAATTTAAAAAATGCGTGTAATTTCAGGTAGCACTAAAGGACACAAGTTAATAACACCGAAAGGATTAGGCACAAGGCCCACATCTGATAGGGTAAAAGAGGCGCTTTTTAACATAATTTCAGACAAAGTTGTGGGAGCGCGGGTTCTTGATTTGTATGCTGGTTCGGGAGCATTAGGTATTGAGGCCTTGAGCAGAGGGGCTCAAAAAGCTGTATTTGTTGATAGTAGCGCCAAAGCAGTTGAAGCAATTTGCGAAAATCTTAACAAAACCTTCTTATCAAAAAAAGCGGTAGCATTGAAGATGACTACACAAAGTTTCCTAAAGAATTTTTCTTCTGAAAAAGAACAATTTGAATTAATTTTTTTAGATCCGCCTTATAAAATTGAATCCGGTATGCTAAACTCCATATTTAAAGAACTTGTCTTGAAAGATGTTTTGAGCGAAAATGGTTTAATTATTTTGGAACATTCTTCGAAAAGAATTCCGGAGCAAACAGAAGAAAAATTAGGCCTTAAATTTACACGTAAATATGGAGACGCAAGCTTAAGTTTTTATGGATTAACTTGAGAGGAGAAATATGAAAGTTGCTGTTTGTCCGGGTAGTTTTGATCCAATAACGAGCGGACACCTTGATGTTATTGAAAGAGGGGCCTATCTTTTTGAAAAAGTTGTGGTAGGTGTTTTCGAAAAAACCGAAAAAAATCCATTATTTTCTTTAGATGAGAGGATTGGTTTTATCGAATCGGCCATAAAAGAAAATTCGAAATTAAGCAATGTTGAAGTTGAGTCATTTAACTCACTTTTAATTGATTTTGCGCATAGACACAAAGCTTGTGCGATAATTAAAGGATTAAGGGCAGTTTCTGATTTTGAACACGAGTTTCAAATGGCTCAATTTAACCGTAAATTGGATAAGAGTATTGAAACAATATTTGTTATGGCAAGTCCAAAATATGCCTATTTAAGCTCAAGTGCCGTTAAGGAAATTGCAAAATTTGGTGGTTGCATAGAAGGACTTGTTACCAAAGAAGTCGAAAAAGGATTTAGAAAAGTTTTCAAACTTTAAAATTTAGAATGGAGGATTTTGAATGGATATAATGACTTTAATTGATAAAATTGAAGATATTATTACCACAGCACGAAGGCTTCCTTTAGGTAACTCAATAATGATAAATGAGCAGAAGCTATTTGATATCATAGACGAGATGCGTGCGTCTATACCCGATGAGCTTAAACAAGCAAGGTGGATTGTCAAAGAGAGACAAGAGATGTTAGCTGAAGCTGATAAAGAAGCAAACGCAATCATTGAAGAAGCTCGTAAAAATGCTGAACAGGTTGCATCAGAGCAAGAAATAGTAAAGATGGCCGAAGCCAAGGCCAATGAAATTATTTCAGATGCAAAAGAAAAGGAAAGAGAAATTCGTTTAGGTGCAGAAGATTATGCTGACGAGATGCTTGCAAATCTTGAAGTTAACTTGGGAAAACTTCTTGCGGCAGTTCAAAGAGGTAGAGATAGGTTGCAAGGAAAGATACAGCCTAAATCTTAAAGTTTGCTATGTAGTTTATAATTCAAAAGTTCTTGTAAAAAGACCTGCAAGAACTTTTTTATGTATTAGCTCAATTATGTTAAAATAACTAAGTTTAATTTAATAAAAATATGAACACATTAATTATTGATGTATCTGATATTTTAACAACAGTAGGGACCAAAAAAGAGTTTAAGTTCGAGAATGAATTTAAGCCATTATATGCTGGAAAAAAATTAAACTTTACCGGTCCGCTAAATTTCAATTTTTTTATAGAAAATGTTGGTTTAGAGCTGCTGGTTAAGGGAGATGTTCAAGGGAAACTGAGGTTTACATGCAATCGGTGTTTAATAGAGTTTAAAGCTAAAGTGAAAGTAAACCTTGATGAAGTTTTTACACTCGAAAAAAATGAATTTGATACCAAAGAGACCTTTAAGGTTGTTGATAACAAAATTGATTTACGGGGTGCTGTTGAACAGGCCTTTTTGCTTGAATTGCCAATAAGGCCAATTTGCAAAGAAAATTGTAAGGGACTCTGCTTTAAATGTGGGCAAAATTTAAATTTAAGTAAATGTAATTGTTTAGATGAAAAGATTGATGTAAGGTTGTTAAAGTTGAAAAAACTCAAAGAAGAATTGGAAAAAAACAGGGATTAAGAAGGAGGTTTTTTAATTGGCAGTTCCTAAGAGAAGAAAGTCTAGGGCGAAGCGTGATTCAAGGAGATCCCAGAATAAAAAAATTAAAATAGTTGTAACATCTGAGTGTCCTCAATGTCATCAACAAAAATTGCCGCATCATGTTTGTCCGGAATGTGGATATTATGACGGTGAACAAGTTTTGGAGGTTAAGTAATAGGTGCATTGCTCTTCAGTTACTATCGCGGTTGATGCCATGGGAGGTGATTTTGCTCCCAGAGAGATAGTTAAAGGTTCCTATCTTGCAGCTCAAGAGCCGGGAATTAATATAATATTGGTTGGCTTAGAAAGTCAAATAAAGAGCGAATTAAATAAACTTGGTTCAGCTAAAAATATTCGTATTGAAAATGCCCCAGACATAATTAAAATGGAAGAACATGCAGCCAGAGCTGTTAAATCTAAACCCCATTCATCAATTTCAATTGCCGCTCAACTTGTAAAAGAAAACAAGGCTAATGCTATGGTGTCAGCTGGTAATACAGGTGCGGCCATGAGCGCTGCTTTGTTAAAAATTGGACGGATTAAAGGTGTTTCCAGGCCGGCAATTGCTGTTGTTGTTCCAACCTTAAATAAACTCGTTGTTCTTTTGGATGCTGGAGCAAATGTCGAGTGTAAGCCGCATAATATATTTCAATTTGCGGTAATGGGGAAATCATATGCATCAAAAGTTTTAGGAGTTAATAAACCGACAATTGGCTTGTTAAATATTGGGAAGGAACACGAAAAAGGGAGCGAATTTCTTCAGAAATCACATAAATTATTAGAATCTATTGAGGGTTTTGTGGGCAACATTGAAGGAAATGATATTCCTGAAGGAAAAACCGATGTAGTTGTATGTGATGGCTTTATCGGAAATGTGGTACTAAAATTAATGGAAGGTATATCTTCGGTGTTTTTTTCTGAAGTAAAAAGAGTGGTTAACGCTTCTGTTTCTGGAAAAATTGGCGGATTTTTAATTACTCCTTCTTTTAAAATGATTAAAAACAAGTTGGATTCCGAGGAATATGGTGGAGCTCATCTTTTAGGAATCAACGGAGTTTGTATTATTGGTCATGGAAATTCAAACGCAAAAGCTTTTAAAAATGCAATCATGGTTGCCAAGCGAGCTGTTTTGGAAAATATCGTTTCTGAAATCAAAAAAGATATTTAGGGGGAAACATTTTAAACAAAGAAATGTCTGTCGGGATTATTGGAACAGGTTCTTATTTGCCAAGCAAGGTTCTTACCAATTTTGATTTGGAAAAAATTGTAGATACAAGCGATGAGTGGATTAAGACTCGTACCGGTATTTCAGAACGAAGAATTATTGATGATAATGCTAATATTTCTGATATGGCTGTTGAGGCGAGCAAGAAGGCTCTTTTGGATGCCGATCTTGAAGTTTCCGACATTGATTTAATAATCCTGGCAACCTGTTCACCTGAGACATTAATGCCCTCGACATCTTGTCTTGTTCAACAAAAATTGGGAGCGAAAACTATTCCGGCTTTTGATGTATCCGCGGGCTGTACGGGATTAATCTATGCAATTACTATTGGAACTCAATTTATAGAAACAGGCATGTACGAAAAAGTTCTGGTTATTGGAGCCGATGCTCTTTCGAGGCATCTTGATTGGACTGATCGTACAACGTGTGTATTATTTGGTGATGGTGCGGGAGCCGTTATCCTTGGTAAAGTTCAAAAGGGTTATGGGATTATCTCAAATTATTTAGCAGCAGACGGAAAGGGAGCCGACCTTTTAAAAATTCCGGCTGGTGGATCAGGCTTGCCTGCGACTGAAGACTCATTTGAAAAAAAACTTCATTGTGTCCAAATGAGCGGAAGCGAAGTTTTTAAATTTGCAACCAGAGCATTACCTCGGGCTACAAAAGCAGCACTTAAAAGAGCAAATCTAACAATAGATGACGTAAAATATATAATTCCTCATCAGGCAAATATAAGAATACTTGAAAATGTTGCTAAGAAATTTGGGGTTGGTTTTGATAAACTCATCAAAAATATTGATAAGTACGGAAACACATCGACAGCTTCTATAGCAATTGCTCTTGATGAACTTCAGAGGGCAAATAAGATACACGAGGGAGATATTTTGCTCCTTGTTGGTTTTGGTGCGGGCTTAACCTGGGGAGCTAACGTGATTAAATGGGTTAAGTATAAAAAAAGTAAATGATGGTAAAGGGGTGCCGGTGTGGATTATTTTCTAACAGAAGAACAACAAATGATAAAGGAACTAGCAAAAAAAATAGCTGACGAAAAAGTGATTCCGGTAAGAGCCAAATTAGATGAAGAAGAGGAATTTCCTTGGGCTATTATGAAAGATTTAGCTCAGGCAGACCTATTTGGTCTTTATATGCCGGAAGAATACGGAGGAATTGGTTTCGGTTGCTTTGAAACGGTTCTCGCGGTTGAAGAGTTGAGTAAAGCATGTTGTGGAGTGGCAGTAAGTTATGCGGCAAGTGTTCTCGGAGCGTATCCTATCCTTTTATTTGGCTCAGAAGACCAGAAGAAAAAGTATCTACCGGATTTAGCATCTGGTAAGAAGCTTGGAGCTTTTGGTTTAACGGAAGCCAATGCGGGAAGCGATGCTTCGGCAATTCAAACAAAAGCCGATAAAGATGGAGATTTTTACGTCCTCAATGGAACTAAACAATGGATAACCAATGGTGGCGAAGCGGAAACTTACACGATAATCGCCATGACAAATAAAAACAAAGGAAGCCGAGGAGCCACTGCTTTTATTGTTGAAAAAGGAACGCCTGGCTTTTCGTTTGGGAAAAAAGAGAAAAAACTTGGAATACGATGCTCGGCAACAAGAGAGCTGGTTTTTGAAAATTGTCGAATACCCAAGGAAAATATTTTAGGAAAAGAAGGAATGGGTTTTATAGTTGCCATGAGAACCTTAGATATGACCCGTCCGGGGATTGGAGCTCAAGGCGTTGGTGTTGCTCAAGGAGCCTTCGATGCCGCTCTTGATTATTCGCGTCAAAGGATGCAGTTTGGTAAGCCGATATCTTCATTTCAAGTAATCCAGCATATGTTTGCAGATATGGCTATTCAAATTGAAGCTGCGCGCGCGCTGGTTTACGCGACTGCAAAAATGATTGATGGTGGAGCTAAGAATTTTTCGAAAGAATCCGCCATGGCTAAAACCTTTGCTTCTGATATGGCGATGGAAGTTACCATTAACGCTGTTCAAATAATGGGTGGTTATGGTTATATGCGTGAGTACCCGGTTGAAAAAATGATGAGGGACGCAAAAATTATTCAAATTTACGAGGGGACAAATCAAGTTCAGAGGAATGTAATTGCCCGGCAATTAATTAAAGAAAATATGGGTAAAAAATAGATATTTGGAGGACGGTTTTGAACATTATCGTTTGTATAAAACAGGTTCCTGATACAACCAAAGTAAAGATAGACCCAGAAACCAATACCTTAGTAAGAGAAGGGGTAAAGAGCATAATTAACCCGTTTGATATGTATGCGTTGGAAGAAGCAATTAGAACAAAGGAGAAAGTTGGCGGAAATATTAGCGTGTTAACCATGGGTCCTCCCCAGGCCGCAGAGGCATTAAGGGAGGCAATTGCAATGGGTGTAGACGATGTTTATTTGTTATCGGATAGAGCATTTGCCGGGGCCGATACCCTCGCAACTTCTTATACTTTATCAAAAGGCATAGAAAAGATAGAGCAGTTTGACCTCATAATTTGCGGAAAACAGACAATAGATGGAGACACGGGACAGGTGGGCCCCGAGGTTGCTCAGAAATTAGGAATACCGGTTGTCACATATGTGAGCAAAATTGAAAATATAAAAAATGGTCAAATCAAACTTAAGCGAATGGTAGAAGACGGTTACGAAGTAATTGAGGCAGAAACACCTTTGTTGATAACGGTTGTAAAAGAGATAAATGAACCCAGGATGCCATCTCTTCGGGGGACAATGAAGGCAAAGAAAGCTGAGATACCAACATGGAACGCAAATGATATTGGGGCAGAAAGTGAGAGAGCGGGTCTTTCCGGCTCTCCAACCCAAGTCGTTCGAATTTTTGCTCCAGAGATTTCCAAAAAGTGCGAGATTTTAGAGGGAGAACCAACGGAAATTGCTGAAAAGCTTATTAAAAAGTTAAAAAAGGGAAAGGTTATCTAAGTAGTTTTTGGGCCAAAACCTTATTTACCGGGAGGAATTTTTGAGTATTAAAGTTGATTTGAGCAAATGCAAGGGTTGTAAACTCTGCGCAAAAGCTTGTATGTATGGGGCAATTGATATTGTTGAGAAGAAAGCATATATAAACAACAACTGCACCCTGTGTGGCGCGTGTGTCTCGGCTTGTAAATATGGAGCCATTTCTATCTCAAAGAAAAAGAAAACAGCTTTCAATGAAGGCGATTATGAGGGAGTTTGGGTTTTTGCTGAGCAGAAGCAAGGCAAATTAGCCGGAGTAGCTTTTGAGCTTCTTGGTGAAGGGAGAAAGTTGGCCGATGAGTTGGGAGTTAAGCTTTCTGCCGTCTTATTGGGAGAAAAAATTAGCGATTTAGCCAATGAACTTATATTTTATGGAGCAGATAGGATTTATATTGTTGATAACCCAATCTTGAAAGATCGTCTCGATGAACCTTATGCAAATACTCTTGTTCAACTAATTCACGAGCATAAACCGGAAATTTTTTTAGCCGGGGCAACTTCTTTTGGGCGTTCATTAATTCCCAGAGTTGCGGCAACTTTGGAAACAGGGCTTACTGCCGACTGCACAAGTCTTGCTATTGATAAAAAAAATAAATTTTTATTACAGACTCGCCCGGCATTTGGCGGAAATATCATGGCTACCATAATTTGCCCGAACAAGAGACCGCAAATGGCTACGGTTAGACCCAAAGTGATGAAGTGTGCTCAAAGAGACGACACGAGAAGTGGTGAAATAATTGAGGAGACAATATTGAAACCCACTTCTTTAAGGGTAAAGTTGTTGGACTTTATGGAGGAGCTAAATAATAAGGTAAACTTAGAAGAAGCAGAGATTGTTGTCGCGGGTGGAAGGGGTCTGGGTAAAGCCGAGAATTTTAAGCTTATTCACGAGATGGCCTCGATTTTAGGGGCAGCTGTGGGTGCTTCAAGAGCGGCAGTTGATGCTGAATGGATACCCTATTCTCATCAGGTTGGACAAACCGGCAAGACTGTTTCTCCAAAACTATATATTGCTTGTGGAATTTCCGGAGCTATTCAACATCTTACCGGTATGCAAACTGCCGATAATATTGTCGCCATAAATAAAGACCCGGATGCTCCAATTTTTAATGTTGCCAACTATGGTATAGTTGGTGACTTATTTGAAATAATTCCGGCCATCACAGCTAAACTAAAAGAGGTTAGCGGGGGTTAATGATTGAGTAAAAAAATTGCTTTCATCTTTCCAGGACAAGGTTCTCAATATATAGGAATGGGAAAAGATTTAAAGGAGTCCATTAAAGAGTTAGCCGATATTTTTAGGCAAGCTGATGAAGTCTTAAAAAGGAAGATATCAAGTATTTGTTTTGAGGGTCCCGAAAGTGAGCTCGGCAAAACCATTAATACTCAGCCTGCGATTTTTGCAGTTAATCATGTTTGTTACGTTGCATTAAAATTAAATGGAATAGAGCCAGATATAGTGGCCGGACATAGCCTAGGAGAGTATAATGCTCTTGTTGCAGCTGATGTTATTGATTTTAAAACCGGTTTGCGGCTAGTTGAAAAAAGAGCGCAATTTATGGAGAAAGCGGCCTCAAAAAGACCAGGCAAAATGGCTGCAGTTATTGGATTAGATTCAAAAATTGTTGAAAAAATAATTGAACCACTAAAAAAGAGAGGAATAATTAATATAGCGAATTATAATTGTCCAGGGCAACTTGTGGTATCGGGAGAGAACTTGCTTATTAAAGAGGCTAGTTATCTCTTAAAGCAAAGTGGAGCAAAAAGGGTTATTGAACTTTCGGTAAGCGGTGGATTTCACTCTAAATTAATGGACGAAGCAGAAATTGAATTCTCTGAAGTTTTAAATGGAGTATCTTTTTCTAAACCCGGACGTGGCATAGTTTCAAATTATACAGCGGAAAGTTCAACCAATCCATTGGAGTTAAAAGAGGCCTTAAAATGCCAAATTACAGGATCGGTTCGTTGGGAGCAATTAATTAAAAAAATTCAAACTTTTGGTGTCAATAAATTTATCGAAGTTGGTCCGAAAAAAGTTTTAACGGGTCTGGTTAGAAGGATTGCACCTGAAGCAATTTTATTTAATATAGAAGATGTTGATAGTTTAAAAGCCACCGTTTCCAAGATAAGGGAGGTGAAGAGTGACGTTTAAAAATAAAGTTGCTCTTGTTACGGGCAGCACAAAAGGAATAGGCAAGGAGATTTGCCTAAAATTTGCTGAATTAGGAGCGGATATCGTCGTAAATGCTCGCAGTAGCGAGGTTGAAGCGGAACCACTTATTAATAAGATAAAAAATTTGGGCAGGAAGGCAATTTTCATTCAAGCCGATGTTAGTGTTTTTGATGAAGCATCGTCCTTAATTGAACAAGCCATTCAAAAAATGGGCAAGGTAGATATTTTAATCAATAATGCAGGAATAACTCGTGATAACCTTATAATTAGAATGAAAGAGGATGAGTGGGACTCTGTATTGAATGTAAACTTAAAAGGGACATTCAATTGTATAAAAGCAGTATCGCGACATATGATAAAAAGGCGTGAGGGAGTAATAATTAATCTCTCGTCTGTTGTGGGGCTTATCGGCAACGCGGGGCAGGCAAATTATTCTGCTTCAAAAGCCGGTGTAATAGCTTTAACAAAAACAGTGGCAAAAGAGTTTGCCTCTCGTGGAATTAGGGCCAATGCCGTTGCTCCGGGATTTATTCAAACAAAGATGACGGAGAGGTTATCGGATGAGGTAAAAAATAAAGTGTTGGAGAATATTCCGCTTGCTAAATTTGGTTCTCCTAGAGACGTGGCCAATGTAGTGGCCTTTCTTGCATCAGATGATGCAAGATATATAACCGGACAAGTTATAAGTGTTGATGGTGGAATGATAATGTAACTTATATTTATTAATTCAAAGGAGGAGATTTAAGTGTCACAAGAAAATTTTGAGAAGGTTAAGGGAATTATAGCGGAGCAATTAGGAGTCGATAAAGATATCATTAAAATTGAGACATCTTTTGTTGACGATCTCGGAGCAGATTCATTAGATATTGTTGAGTTGGTTATGGCTTTAGAGGAAGAATTTGGTTTAGAAATATCTGATGAAGACGCGGAGAAGATAACAACTGTCGGCCAGGTAATTAAATATATAGAAAACAAGTCATAAAGGAGAGAAGCATGAAATTACCGGTATTGGAAATAGGTAAACTTCGAGCGCCTGTTCCCATTGTTCAAGGAGGGATGGCTGTCAGAATTTCTCTTGCACCTCTTGCAGCGGCTGTAGCCAATGAAGGGGGAATTGGTTTGATTGCGGCTTCAGGAATTCACCCCCCGGAGGTTTCAGAGCAAATTAAAAAAGCGAAAAGATTGACCGATGGAATAGTAGGCATAAACGTAATGGTCGCGGTTAAAGAATTTAAAGATATTGTTACAACAGCCATACATGAAAAAGTTGATTTAATAGTTGCCGGTGCCGGTTTTTCTAGAGATATTTTTATTCTTGGAAAGGAAAACAATGTTCCAATTGTTCCGATTGTTTCGTCGGAAAGAGTAGCTCGTCTTGCAGAAAAATTTGGCGCGTCGGCTATTGTGGTTGAAGGGAAAGAAGCAGGCGGTCATCTTGGCACAGATAAACCTCTTTTATCGATACTGCCTGGAATTATTAATAGTGTGAAGATACCGGTAATAGCGGCGGGAGGAATTCTTAAGGGTTCAGATATAGCCCGGGTGCTTTCTATGGGGGCGAAGGGTGTTCAAATGGGGACTCGTTTCGCAGCTAGCGATGAGAGCAGCGCGGCTTCGGCCTGGAAAGAAGCATACGTGAACGCAAAAGCTGAAGACGTTGTCATTATTGAAAGTCCGGTTGGGATGCCCGGAAGAGCTTTAAGAACAAAATTTGTTAAAGATCTTTTTGCGAACAAAGTTCCTACCTTTAAAGATATAAAAAAATGTGTAACTTGCTTAAAACACTGCAAGAGAAATTATTGCATTATGCAGGCGCTTGAAAGTGCTCGAATGGGTGACCTGGAAAAAGGCCTTATTTTTTGCGGTGAGCGTGTAGGGGAAATAAATGATATTCTTCCGGTTAAAAAAATAATTGCTAATCTTATTAAAGAATTTAATGAAAGTGTTGGAGGTGCAAAGGAATGCCCCGAAGAGTTGTAATTACCGGCCTTGGGCCTGTTACTTCTATTGGTATAGGCAAAACTGCTTTTTGGGAATCGCTGATTAAGGGAAAATCAGGGATAGGAGAGATAACTTTTTTTGATTCAAACGATTTCAGCTCTCGAATAGCGGGCGAGATTAAAAATTTTGAACCGAAAGATTATCTCGAGGCAAAAGAAGCGCGAAGAATGGATAGATTCTGTCAATTTGCTTTGGCGGCTGCAACACTAGCTCTTAAAGATGCAAATTTAAAGATAACAGACTCAATTGCTGATAAAGTTGGAGTTATTATAGGGTCAGGCATAGGCGGGATAAAAACGTTAGAAGAACAACATAAAATTTTATTGCAAAAGGGGCCTAAAAGAGTTAGCCCATTTCTTGTGCCAATGATGATTTCCGATATTGCGGCTGGCAATGTCTCAATTGCTCTGGGGGCAAAAGGTCCAAATTTTTGTACCGTATCTGCTTGTGCCTCCGCAACACATGCTATTGGGGAAGCATTTGAGACTATTAGACGAGGTGCGGCTGAGGTTTGTATAACGGGTGGGGCAGAAGCCCCAATAACACCACTGTCTGTTGCAGGTTTTTGTGCGGCTCGGGCTCTTTCAACAAGAAACGATGAGCCAACCAAAGCAAGCAGGCCATTTGATGCAAAACGAGACGGATTTGTTATTGCAGAAGGTGCGGGAATAGTGGTTTTAGAAAGCTTTGAAAGCGCTGTAAACAGAGGAGCTCAAATTTATGCTGAGATAGTGGGTTATGGTGCTACAGGGGATGCCTATCACATGACGGCACCAGCTCCGTTTGGCGAAGGGGCAGCTCGTGCCATGCAAAAGGCAATTGATGGGTCGGGTTTGGACTTTAAAGAAGTGGATTATATAAATGCGCACGGAACATCAACTCTCTATAACGATGAATTTGAAACTTCGGCTATTAAAAAGGTTTTTGGGGAGCATGCCTACAATCTCTTAGTTAGTTCAACAAAATCTATGACCGGTCATACTTTGGGGGCAGCCGGGGGTATTGAGATGATTGCGTGTGCGCTTTCAATTGAAAAAAAAGTTATTCCTCCAACAATCAATTATGAATACGCCGATCCAAAATGTGACTTAAATTACGTTCCAAACAAAGCTATTAAAAAATCGGTTTCGGTTGTCATGTCGAATTCTTTAGGTTTCGGTGGCCATAACGCTAGTATAATAATGAAAGCAATTGAGTAACAGATTTAATGAATTTAGAAGATGATTTGCCGGGGATTGTACAGTATGTCTAAGAGCAGATTATTTAATTATAAAATTAAAATTCGGCACAGTGATTGATGAATTAAAAATTGAAAACTTAATCTTAAACAAGTTAAAATGAGATTTTTTTAATAATGGTGGTGGCAGATTGAATAACAACGAGGCAAGTAGGGCTGAGCAGTGCTTAGGCCTTGTTTTTTTTAATAAAAATTTACTCAAAGTTGCTTTAACCCACAAATCATTTACTGCAGAGACAAATGATGAAGTTGAAGTGAATGAACGATTAGAGTTTTTAGGCGACGCTGTTCTTGAACTTGTGATAACTGATTTTTTATACAATCACTATCCCAATCTTGAAGAAGGAAATTTGGCAATGCTTCGAGCTAATATTGTAAATGCAGAGGTATTAGCTAAATTAGCCAAAAACATAGGTCTCGGAAAATATATTTTTATGAGTAAAGGGACTGAACTTACAGGCGGTAGAAGACAGGTTTCAATTTTAGGTGATTGTCTGGAAGCAGTTTTGGGAGCTGTTTATTTAGACCAGGGGATAGAGAAAACTAAGGAGTTTATTTTAACGATTTTTCAAGAAGAAATAAAGAGGCAGGCTTCTAAGGAAAAATATTTAGATTTAAAAACAAATCTTCAGGAATATACAATGAAAAAATTTCAAATATTGCCTTTATATAAGATAACTCGAGAAGAAGGGTCTGTTCACGATAGAACTTTTTTTGCTGAAGTTGGTGTTGGAGATCATGTTTGGGGTAAAGGTAAAGGTAAAAGTAAAAAAAAGGCCGAACAAGAGGCGGCAAAAGAAGCCCTTCAAAAACTTCAGAAGCTACATGGTTAAAAACAAAAGAATGAAATTTGTTTTTAAGATATTGATTAGAGGATAGCGGACAATGTAAAGCAGAACAATGTTCTTGGTTTTTAATATTAATAACGATTGTTTTTTATACTGTTTGAGCAGGAATTTCGATGATTAAATCTCGTTATTATTTAATTTTTGCAGAAGTGTCATTATGTAAAAATAGTTTGAGATTAAAGGAGGAAGATATTTGTATCTTAAATCTCTTTCCATCAGGGGTTTTAAATCATTTGCCGATAAAACAACATTAAAATTTGAACCAGGAATTACAGTTATTGTTGGGCCAAATGGTAGCGGAAAAAGTAATATAAGTGATGCTATTTTATGGGTTTTAGGTGAGCAAAGCCCAAGGTCTTTACGTGGCGCTGCAATGGAAGATGTAATATTTACCGGGAGCTCGACACGTCCGCTACTTGGTATTGCAGAAGTTTCATTAACTCTTGATAACACAGATAAGCAGCTTCCAATTGAGTTTTCCGAGGTAACAATAACACGCAGAATGTCACGTTCAGGAGAGAGTGATTATTTTATTAATGGTTCTATCTGCAGACTTCTCGATGTTCAAGATTTATTGTCCGATTCAGGTTTGGGAAGACAAACTTACTGTATTGTAAGCCAGGGGAAGATTGAAGAAATATTAAACAGTAAACCTGAGGAAAAAAGACTTTTGATAGAAGAGGTTGCAGGTGTTTTAAAACATAGAAAAAGAAAAGAAAGAGCTATACGAAAGCTTCAGGCGATGGACCAAAATCTTTTAAGAATTCGCGACGTGCTTCGAGAAGTTGAGCGGCAACTTCGGCCCCTTCAAAAACAAGCCTCTGAAGCAGAAAAGTTCTTAAAATTATCACACCAGCTAAAAGACCTGAATATTGCTTTAGCTGCTACAGAGCTTAAAAAATTTCAAGACGATTGGAAAAGCGTAGCCAATGAAGATAATTGTTTAAACAACGAACTGACTGCTTTACGGAAAAGATTAAAGGATAAAAAAGAAGAAATTAATAAAATTCAGTTAGATCTTGAAGAAAAAGGCGACTACGTAGGCGATATTGGCGAATACCGACACAGGCTAAAAGGGATTATTGAAAGACTTAATACGGGGCTCTTGCTTTTGGAAGAGAAGGGTAAGCATCTTATTGAAAAAATGAGTGATATTAGAGGGCAAATTTACCAGGACGAGAGGCACAAAAACAACAAGTCTAAAGAGTTGGATGAAGTTATCTCTAGAATAAGCGAGATTAAGAAAGATATTGATGACGTTAGTGGTAAAATTATTCAAATAAAAAAAAGCAATGAGATATGGCAAAAAAATACAGAACAAACAGATAAAAAATTAATTGATTTTAAAAAGAAAAACGGTGAGAAAAATAAGCAGTTAGAAAGCAATGAGAAAGAAATCAAGGTTTTATCGGATTCACTTAACGCAAGTAAAATGGAAGACAAGTTTGTCATAGAAAAAGTAGCGGTTTTAGAAAACGAAAAGAACACTTTATTTAAGAGTTTGGAAAAAAAGGAAAAAGAAAAAGTTTCAATTGAATCTAAACTAACCGAATTAAATAATTTTCTTCATGAAACCGAAAACAGGGCTTCAAATTGTTTAGTTAATTTAAATGACCTTGAATCTCAGCTTAAAGAAAGAGAAGGGGATATTTACAAGATAAAAACAAAAATTTCCGCCTTAGAGGAAGTTGAAAAAAAATTAATTGGCTACCCGGAAAGTGTAACCTGGCTAATTCTTGAAAAAGAGACTTCAGGTTTAAACGGAATAGTGGGGGACCTGCTTGATATCGATAAAAGATACGAAAAAGCAATTGAGTCAGCGTTAAGTGAAAACATGTATGGTGTAATTGCAAATGATATTAGCGTAGCCAAGGATGTTATTAATGTTTTAAATCAGTCCGAGCAAGATATCGTTTCCATAATCCCTTTAAAAGGTTTTAAACGAGCCCCTGTGTCGCTGACTGGAGATTTTAAAGCAATTTCAGCGATGGATGTTGTTAAGTACCCAAAAAAGATAGAATCTGCGGTTCAAGCAATTTTAGGAAATGTGTTTATAGTTGACAATTTGGATATTGCAATAGATGCAGTCGAAAAATACTCTAACAACTCTCTGTTTGTTACTTTGTCTGGTGAAGTTGTTTCCCCTAAAGGAATAATAAAAGGTGGGAATCCACCTCGCACAACCCCACTTTACCGCAAAAGGATTTTAGCAGAATTAAAAAAAGACGAAAAAACTTTAGCAAACAGCTTAACGAAGATGAAGAAGAAAATACAACAGTCTCAATTAGACCTTGAATTGGCTGTTAATGAGAAAGGCAATCTCATAGAAGAGGTGCGGCTAGTAAAAGACAAAAGGCAAAATATGGTTAGCGATTTGTTGTATTTAAAAGAACTAATTACGAAGAAGACAAAAGAGATGGAAGATCTTTTATTTCAAAATGAGCAAGCGAAAAAGAAGATTTCTTTTGATATGAAAAAAATTGAGGTTTTGAAGGACAAAAATAAGTTGCTAAAGAAAGAAATTGCTGTTATTGAGTCCTCTATTAAAAAAGCAGAGGCCGATAAACAAAAGTACTTTGTTGAGAAAAATAAGCTTAGCAATGAACATGCAAGATTTAGAACTGAGAAAGAATCATTTTTAGAGCAGTTAACTTTTATTGAAAAACAATGCAAGGTTATTGTAGACGATATCAATGAATTTAATCAAACTCTTGAATCAAAGAATAAAACCGTTAAAATTATGGAGAATCTAAGGGAGCGGATTCAACCTCTTCACGAACTGTTTGTAACTTTATTTAACGAGGCTAAAAAATGGGATAAAAAACTTGAATCTCTTGTGCTTGACGAAAAAATGGATACTAAAAAATTACGTGAAAAATACAAGTTATTACAAACTGAAGTTATTCCATTAAGCAATGAAATTGATATTACTCAAAACAGAATTAAAGAAATTGAGGTTGAATGTGCTGAACTTAAACTCAAAATTACCGGATCAACCGATAAGATTGTTAATGAATATAATATCTCGCTGAAAAAAGCCTTAAAAGCTTGCCGGGAGAATTTAAATAAAAAAGAATGTAAAGAAAAAATAGAAAAAATTGAAGCAAAACTGGCAAGTTTGGGACCGACAAACCAAATTGCCGTTAGAGAATACTCAGCGCTTGAGGATAGGCATAAGTTCTTAAAAGACCAAATTTCTGACTTAAAAAAAAGTGGAAAAGCACTTGAAAGAGTAGTTAAAATAATTGAACAAAAAATGAAAGACAGATTTTTAGAAACCTTTAATGAGGTGAATGACAGCTTTCAAAATATTTTTTCATATCTTTTTTCGGGAGGAAGAGCCAGGCTTTTATTGACTGATGAAGAAAATCATCTAACAACGGGTGTCGAAATTGAAGTGCATCCTATGGGCAAACATCTTCAAAGGATGACTCTTTTATCCGGAGGGGAAAAATCGCTAGTTGCATTAACGCTTCTATTCGCGATTTATCACACGAAACCAAGTCCATTTTATCTGCTTGATGAAGTGGAGCCTGCTTTGGATGATGTCAATTTACAGCGTTTTATCGCTCTTCTTGATAAAGAGAAGAGCGATACGCAATTTTTAATAATTACTCATCAAAGAAGAACCATGGAGGTAGCGGATTGTCTTTATGGTGTTACCATGCAGGCAGATGGTGTTTCAAAACTTGTTTCTCAAAAAATGAATGATTTTGAAAGAGAAAACAAAGTTAGTTAAAGGATGGGAGAATTAAGTGTTCAACAAATTAAAAAACGGCTTAAAAAAGAGCAGAGAGGGCTTGCTGGGACAATTTACCGGCCTGTTTAGCCGGGCTTCAATTGATGAGAATTTTTGGGAAAATATAGAGGAAGCACTAATCCGAGCCGATATAGGAATCGGAGCAACTACAAAAATTCTAAATGAACTAAAAAATCAGGCTAAAAAACTAAATATAAAAAACCCGGAAGAATTGAAGGACTTATTTAAAAGAGAAATAGTAAAAATTTTAACTGTAAAGAATGATGGTGTTATAAATAAAGGCTCTTTAAATATTTTGCTCCTTGTTGGGGTAAATGGGGTTGGAAAAACCACCACCTTGGCTAAGATGGCAAACAAATTTATTAATTCCGGAGATAAAGTAATTTTTGCCGCAGCTGATACTTTTAGAGCAGCTGCAATTGAGCAGCTGCAAGAATGGGGAACACGATTGGGCGTAGACGTTATTAAGCACCAAAGAGGCGGCGATCCGGCGGCAGTTGTGTTCGATGCAATAAGTGCGGCGCGGGCCAGGGAAGCCGATATTGTTTTAGTTGATACAGCTGGAAGATTACATACTAACATTAACTTAATGGAAGAGTTAAAAAAGATAAAAAAAGTTACCTTGAGAGAGGCTTCTGATGGCACAGTTAAGACAGTTTTAGTTATGGATGCTACAACTGGCCAGAATGGAATCTCGCAAGCTAAACTTTTTAATGATGCTCTTGACCTTGATGCCATAATATTGACAAAGTTGGATGGTACCGCTAAAGGTGGTATAGTTGTAGCTATAGAAGAGGAACTTAATATTCCAATTTGGTTTATAGGGGTGGGAGAAAAACCTGAAGATTTGCAAGATTTTAATCCTCAAGAGTTTGTAGATGCCTTCTTTGAATAAATAATTTTGTTTGACAGACACCTTATCCTTTTGTAATATTTCAAGTTTGATAGCCAGGTAATTTTAATTTTTAGGAGAGTTAATGTTTGAAAGTTTATCCGCGAAATTGCAGAACATATTTTATAAATTAAAAACACATGGACGGCTTAATGAAAAACAAGTTGAAGAAGCTTTAAGAGAGATTAAGCTTGCTCTTTTGGAAGCAGATGTAAACTTTAAAGTCGTTAAAGACCTAATTGCAAAAATTAAAGAACGAGCTGTTGGGACTGAGGTTATGAAGAGTTTAGCTCCCGGCCAACAAGTTATTAAAATTGTTAATGAGGAGTTAACGGAGTTAATGGGTGGAGTACCTAGCAAAATTACTTTTGCCTCAAAATCGCCCACGATATATATGCTGGTTGGGCTTCAGGGTTCTGGAAAAACTACTTCGGCTGCAAAATTAGCCAGTTATTTAAAGAATATGGGTAAAATCCCCTTTCTTGTGGCTGCCGACATTTATCGTCCTGCGGCCATTGACCAATTAGAGAGTTTAAGCAAAGAACTGGGTGTTTTGGTTTATTCTGATAAAAAAAGTCGTAAATGTGAGGAAATTGCTCGTTCCGGTATAAAACAGGGAATTGCTCAGGGCAGTGATGTAATCATAATTGATACGGCCGGAAGACTTCACATTGATGATGGAATGATGGAAGAATTAAAAACCGTAAAAAAGACAGTGCGTCCACATCAAATATTGCTTGTTGTTGATGCTATGACAGGCCAAGATGCTGTAAATATTGCCGTATCTTTTCAAGAAAAGATAGATTTTGACGGATTAATTTTAACAAAACTTGACGGCGATGCCCGAGGTGGAGCAGCCCTTTCCATAAGAGCGGTAACGGGCAAGCCTATAAAATTTGTAAGTTTAGGAGAAAAACTTGATAGTCTTCAAACTTTTTATCCTGATAGAATGGCAAGCAGGATTTTAGGCATGGGCGACGTTCTTACTTTAATTGAAAAGGCGGAGACGACTTTTAATGAGGAAGAGGCCGCATCCCTAGCTGAAAAAATTCGAAAACAGGAATTTACCTTGGACGATTTTTTATCTCAAATACAGCAAATTAAAAACATGGGCTCTTTTGACCAAGTTTTGAGTATGTTGCCAAAATCTCCGGGATTGCCCAAGAATGCACTTAGTGGGCTTAATGAGAAGCAAATTAAGAAAGTAGAAGCAATAATAAAATCAATGACTTTAGATGAGCGAAGAAATCCAAAAATAATGAGTGGAAGCAGGCGGTTGAGAGTTGCCAATGGAAGCGGGACAAACACTAGAGAAGTGAATCGATTATTAAAACAGTTCAACGAAACAAAAAAAATGATGAAACAATTTAGTAATTTTGGTTCTCGTGCTAAAATTGGTAAAAAAATATTGCCCTTTTTCAATGTTTAAAAGGAGGTGAAGATTTGTCAGTTAAACTAAGACTAACTAGAGCAGGAAGCAAAAAAAAGCCCTTTTATAGAATTGTAGCAGCTGATTCCAGAATGCCACGAGATGGCAGATTTATTGAAATCGTTGGTCGTTATAATCCTAGAAACGAGCCATCTTTAATAGAGTTAAATAAAGATAAGGCGTTGAAATGGCTTTCTCAAGGCGCGCAACCTACCAATACAGTCGAAAAACTTTTGAATATTACGGGGATTCGCGAGGAATTCGAAAACAGTAAGTCCAAGTAGGGGGTATTGTGATGAAAGAATTGTTAGAGATTCTTGCTAAAGCTCTTGTTGATAAACCGGAAGAAGTAAAAGTAAGCCAAATAGAAGGTGAAAAATCTGTGATATTACAGTTACGGGTTGCTCCTGATGATATAGGCAAGGTTATCGGAAAAGAAGGGCGAATTGCTAAAGCGTTGAGAACGGTAATTAAGGCGTCTGCAACAAAAGAAGGCAAGAAAGCAATGGTTGAGATATTAGATTAGGAAAACGAATTTTTGGTTAAGGGGAGCCATTGAAACCAACCTTTTTAACAATTGGCAAAATTGTTGGGGCGCATGGGTTAAGAGGCGAAGTAAAAATTTTAAGTCTTACAGATTTTCCTGCTCGTTTTAAAGCAGGTTTATCAGTTTATATTTATCCACCGTCACCTGAAATCGACAAGTTAAAAATCGAATGGACCAAAGGGACCTCTAAAAATATTATCCTTAAATTTAATGGGGTAGATAATCGTAAAGACGCGGAGAAGCTTAAAGGGTTATTGCTCCAAGTTTTAGAGGAAAATGCGTGCTCTCTTCCAAAAGGGACATATTGGCAACATGAAATAATCGGACTAAAGGTTATAACTTTAAATAAGAAATTTATTGGTTATATAACCGAAATAATAAAAACCGGCAGCAATGATGTTTATGTTGTCAAATTTAAAGGCAAAGAAAAATTTATTCCTGCCATTAAAGATGTTGTCAAGGAGATCGATTTAAAGAATAAGCGAATGGTGATAGAGCCGTTAGAAGGCTTATTGGAGTGACTGAAATTGCAAATTGATATAATCACCATCTTTCCTGAAATTTTTAACTGTGCATTGAGTGCCGGAATTATCCCAATAGCTCTTAAAAAAAATATTTTAAAAGTTAACGTTCATAATCTCCGCGATTTTACACATGACAAACACAAACAGGTTGATGATGTGCCATACGGCGGTGGTCCTGGGATGGTTATGAAACCAGAGGCCTTTTTCGAGGCCGTTCAAGCAATTGCAGGGTGCAATTTAAACGATTTAAAGAGATTTTGCAGAGTTATTTTATTTACCCCACAGGGCGTAACCTTAAAACAAAAGAAAATTGTGGAATTTTCCAAAGAGAAAAGGTTGATTTTGCTTTGTCCTCGTTATGAGGGGATAGATGAGCGTGTGCGGGAGAATTTAGTAACCGATGAAGTTTCAATAGGCGATTTTATAGTTTCCGGTGGTGAATTACCTGCAATGATTTTTATGGACGCGGTGACTCGTTTGTTGCCGGGTGTTTTGGGAAGCGAGATGTCACTTAAAGAAGAGTCTTTTACCGATGGACTATTGGAATATCCCCAGTACACTCGCCCAAATAACTTTATGGGACTTAATGTCCCACAAATTTTATTGAGCGGCAATCATGCAGAGATTGCTAAATGGCGAAGGAAAAAATCATTGGAAAGAACACTAAAGAAACGTTCAGATCTTTTGGAAAAAGTGGTTTTAACTGAAGATGATAAAAAATTGTTAAGTGAGATAAAGAAAGAAAACTTATAAAATGTTGACATGAAAACCAACGGTTGTGTTATAATTTTTTTTTATGATTTTGAGGAGGTAGAAATGGCGAACATAATTGAATCTTTAGAGAATGAACAAATGCGTACTGATTTGCCAAATGTTCGAGTTGGTGACACAGTTAATGTTCACGTTAAAATAGCTGAGGGCGGGAAAGAAAGAATCCAGGTTTTTAAAGGGATAGTAATTCGTAAGCAAAAAGGCAAATCTAGAGAAACCTTTACAGTGAGAAAAATTTCTTTTGGCGTAGGGGTGGAAAAAACATTTCCTGTTCACTCTCCAAAAATTGTAAAAATTGAATCGTTAAGCAAAGGGCACGTTCGTCGCTCCAAATTGTATTATTTGCGAAACAGGATAGGTAAGCGTGCTAGATTAAAAGAAAAAAGAATGTAATTTGTAAGTCAGAATAGACGTTTAAAAACGAATAGATGTTTAAAAAGAACTCGAAATTAGCCAAATTAGGTAGAGTTCTTTTTTATTTTTAGTTAAAGTTTTTTCATAAGTTATAATGTTGAATTTTTATAGACAATGAGCCAATTAGAAAAACTTATGATTTAAAGAAGAGAACATGAGTAATTATAGTTTCGTTAAAAATGAGAGTATTTTGGGAAGCGCGTTTGTTATTTATTGACCATTTTATACGGTAAATTTGATATATTAATATTGCATCGATTTTCAGAAGGACGTTTTTGATATATATCGAATTATCATAATTAATAAGGGAACAAAAGTAATAACCAAAAGAGATGGACAATTCTCAATTTAGCAACTACGAAACGGACAGAGGAATGCCTGAAAACTTTAACGAACTTTTCAAATTCGAAAAACAATTACAGAAAGAAGAATTTTCACTAATAGCTGGTGCGGACGAAGTAGGCCGGGGTTGTATGGCCGGGCCATTGGTGGCCGCAGCAGTTATCCTACCCAAGGACGTTTATATTCCAAATCTTAAAGAGAGCAAACAACTTTCTCATAAGAAAAGAGTGCTCTTTTTTAATGAGATTAAAAAAATTGCAATTGCTACAAGTATAATCATTGTTCAACCAGAAGAAATAGATAGATTCGGTGTTCATAAAGCGAACTTAAAAGCTCTCGGACAAGCTATTTTAAGTTTAAATCCGGAGCCCGAGTATTCGTTAATTGACGGTTTTTCACCTCTTGGTTTAAACGGTTCTTTTCTTGTACTTAAAAAAGGGGATGAAAGAAGTATTTCAATTGCGGCTGCTTCAATTATTGCAAAAGTTACAAGAGACGAGCTCATGTGTGAGTATCATGAAAAGTATCCAAACTACGGATTTGATCGGCATAAAGGTTATTGCACCAAAGAACACTTAAACGCCATAATGAATTATGGGCTTTGCGATATACATCGAAAATCTTTTGCTCCTGTTCGGAGAGTTATCCTTCAACGCAGAGCATAAGGGTATTACGGGTTTGCCTGTGGGACTCCATAAACAAATTTCAAAAGGAGGATTTTTGAGCTTTCTGGGCAATAAAGGGGAAAAATTGGCTTGCCGGTATCTTAAGCGTAAAGGATATAATATCTTACAATGCAACTATCGCTGCAAAATTGGCGAGATAGATATAATTGCTCAAAAGAACGAGTATTTAATCTTTATCGAAGTTAAGACGCGTTCAAGCCGAGAATTTGGTGAACCTTTTGAGGCGGTAACAATTTACAAGCAAGAACGTTTGCGGCGTCTTGCTGAAAGCTATATAGTCAATAATCAAGATGATAAATTAAACTATCGTTTTGATGTAATTTCTATCCTTTTTGAAGACAAGAAACCTGCAATTGAACATATTGAAAATGCATTTTAAGGAGAGGGGCAACATTGTTAGCAAAAATTGAGAGTTGTTCGGTTCTAGGAATGGAAGCTATGTCAATCAATGTCGAAGTAGATATTTCAAAGGGATTGCCTGCCTTCAGTATTGTTGGATTGCCTGACACAGCTATACAAGAATCGCGTGAGAGAGTAAGGGCCGGAATTGCAAATTCCGAATTCGAATTTCCATTAAAAAGAATAACCGTAAATTTAGCCCCAGCTGACATTCGAAAAGAAGGTCCTTCTTTTGATTTACCTATTGCCTTAGGGATTTTATCAGCAACAAAGCAACTTTCAAGTGAGAAATTATCGGATTATTTATTTGTCGGAGAACTTTCTTTGACTGGCAAAATAAGGCCCGTAAATGGTGTTTTATCGATGGCTCTTTGTGCAAGAGAGGAAAAAAAGAAAGGGCTTATCGTACCAAAAGAAAACGCGAAAGAAGCAGCCTTAATTAAAGAGCTTGAGGTAATTCCCGTTTCATCATTGCGTGAAGTTGTTGATTATTTTTCCGGCAAAAAAGAAATTGTACCCATGAATGAAGATTTTGATGAATTTTTCAAAAGTTCTTTACAGTACGAATTAGATTTTTCTGATATTAAAGGACAAGAGCAAGCTAAACGGGCTCTCGAAATTGCAGCCGCAGGTGGCCATAACGTTTTAATGATTGGGCCGCCTGGTTCGGGCAAAACTATGCTGGCCAAAAGAATGCCCAGCATAATGCCGAACATGACTTTTGAAGAAGCAATTGATGTAACTAAAATTTATAGTGTTGCCGGAGCGCTCTTGTCAAAACAGGCATTAGTGGCCACGCGGCCGTTTAGGTCGCCTCATCATACAATTTCTACGGCAGGATTAGTAGGAGGGGGACAATATCCCCGCCCGGGGGAGATAAGCTTAAGCCATAACGGAGTCTTGTTTCTTGATGAATTTCCAGAGTTTAGTAGAAATGCTCTCGAAGTTTTACGTCAACCCTTAGAAGATGGCCTGGTAACTATTTCACGTGCGTCATCTACTCTGACTTTTCCGGCAAGTTTTATGTTAGTGGCGGCCATGAACCCTTGCAGGTGCGGATATTTAGGCGATAAGGTGAGAGAATGTAAGTGTTTACCTTCTCATATTAGACAGTATGTCGGAAAAATATCAGGGCCATTATTAGACAGAATTGACATTCAAATTGAAGTTCCTCGTCTTACAAAAAAAGAGCTTGTCCAAACTTTGGCTGGCGAATCATCAGAAAAAATTAGAAGGCGAGTTCAAAAGGCACGTGAGCGTCAACAAGTGCGTGCTGGAAAGACAAACATCACATGTAACGCTCAAATGAACCCTCGTATTATAAAAAACCATTGTAAGCCCTCAGACGCAGCGCAGGATTTTTTAGAAAATGCAATTGATAAATTAGGTTTAAGCGGTCGGGCTTACGATAAAGTTTTAAAAGTAAGTAAGACTATTGCTGATTTAGCGGGGGAAGAAATGATTGAAATTGAGCACCTGGCAGAAGCATTGCAGTACAGAAGTTTTGATAATATAACCAACTATTATAGTTAATTTTAGAGGACAATGAGATGGAAAAAAAATATTGGCTTGGATTAAAACTTATGCCTGTGTTGGATTCGAGGGTTTCAAAAGTAATAGATTATTTTGGAACAGCAGAAGAAGTTTGGTCGGCCAAAAGTAGTGATTTTCTTAAGATAGAGGGGATAAATCTTAAAGTAGCAGAGGCAATAATAAAAGAGAGAGCAGAAGTTGATTTGGATTTTTGGTGGCAAAAATATAAAAATTTGGGAATTGATATTTTAACAATTTTTGATAAAGACTATCCCGCGCTACTTAAAGAAATACACAGTCCGCCACCTGTTCTTTTTTTTAAGGGTAATTTAATAAAAAGTTATTCGCAAGCTGTGGCTGTAGTTGGTTCAAGACGTGCTTCTGCTTATGGGAGAGCGTTTGCCGAAGAGCTGGCTTCAAATCTTTCAGAAATGGGCATAACTGTAGTGAGCGGGGTTGCGAGAGGGATCGATAGTGCGGCGCACAGAGGAGCCCTAAGGGGCAAAGGGAGCACGATTGGGGTTTTAGGGTGCGGGCTCGATGTTGTTTATCCATCTGAAAACAAATTAATTTATGAAGCCATCTCTAAACAAGGTAGTTTAATTTCGGAATATCGAATTAAAACTAAACCTTTAAAATGGAATTTTCCAGCAAGAAATCGAATAATTAGCGGACTAACGCGCGGGATAGTTGTGGTCGAGGCGTCTGAAAAAAGCGGCGCCTTAATAACTGCTGATTTTGCTTTAGAACAAGGTAGAGAAGTTTTTGCTGTTCCGGGAAATCCGAAAAATAATTTAGCTCGGGGTCCGCATAAGCTATTAAAAAGTGGGGCTTGCCTAATTGAAAGCGCAGAGGATATTGTTGAAGCATTAGGTTTAAATTATGTTTTAACTCCAAAAACAAAATCTGTTAAAGAACTTAGTGAAAAAGAAGAGAAGGTTCTGGGCTATATAGGTTGGGATCTAAAGCATATTGATGAGATAACAAGAGAGTTGGGTTTAAGTTCTTCTGAGGCAGCAATTGCGCTTACAACGTTGGAAATAAAGGGTTTCGTTAAACACGATATTGGGAAGAACTATCTTAGAATTTCGTGAGATCAGTTGTTAGACCGATACATGACAGTTGACATCAATTCCAAAAAATTGGGAGCTTATGAACAAATTAATTGATACTTTTTTACAATATCTTTCCGCAGAAAGAAATATGTCGAGGCACACGATAAGTGCTTACGAGGCCGATTTAAAACAATTTTTGAGCTATCTACAAAGAGGAGGGCTTTCAATAAAGCAGGTTAATTATCTTTCTTTAAGAAAATATTTAGCCTATTTACAAACCTTAGGTTACGCTAGAACAAGTATTGCTCGCAAGCTTACTGCGGTTCGTTCACTTTTTGGGTTTCTTCAACGAGAGGGTTTGGTACAATCTAATCCGGCACCTTTAATTTCTTATCCAAAACTAAATAAAAAACTTCCTAAGTCACTACGCATGGAAGTAATAGAGATTCTTTTAAATGCACCTAATAGAAATAAATCTTTTGGGCAAAGGGACAAAGCCTTGTTAGAGATTCTCTATGGAACAGGAGTAAGGGTAAGTGAACTGGTTGGGTTAGATGTTGATGATGTTAATTTTAGTCAGCAAGAAATTAGGGTATTTGGTAAAGGAAGAAAAGAAAGAGTGGTTCCCATTAATCAAACAGCGCTAAACTCTGTCAAATATTATTTATCAAATGGAAGAAAGGAACTTTTAAAAAACAAGGAGAAGAAGGCACTTCTTTTAAATCGGTTAGGAGAGAGATTATCGGATGGAGCAGTAAGGCGAATTTTAAAAAAATATGTTAAACAAACTGGGGTTGAAATTGGGATAACTCCTCATGTTTTGCGGCACACGTTTGCAACGCATCTTTTAGAATCTGGAGCTGACTTGCGTTCAATTCAAGAGCTTTTGGGTCATGTTGATTTATCATCTACTCAAATTTATACTCAATTAAGCAAAGCTAAGTTAAAAGAGATTTATTTACAAACTCACCCAAGAGCTTAAATTTTAAATGGAGGGGTACGGTGGAAAAAAAAGAAAATTCTGCCATAGATGAAATTTGGTTTAAATATAAAGAAGAAAAGTCTCGAGACATTAAAGATAAATTAGTCTTAAATTATGCACCATTAGTTAAATATGTTGCTGGACGTGTTTCTATGGGTCTACCTCGAAATATTGAGAAAGCTGATCTTATAAGTTATGGAATGTTTGGGCTTATAGATGCCATTGAAAAATTTGACCCCACAAAAAATATTAAATTTGAAACATATGCTATCTCGCGAATTAGAGGAGCAATGATTGATGAGCTGCGTTCAATTGACTGGGTTCCCCGCTCAGTTAGACGTAAAGAAAAACAACTTGAAAAAATATACATTGACCTCGAAAACAAATTTAAACGTATGCCAACGGATGAAGAAGTTGCCGAAGAGATGGGGTTTTCGGTAAAAGATTTGCATGATACTTACACCCAGCTAAGCTATACTTCACAGATTGCTTTAGAAGAATTCTGGCATATTGATGGAACGAAAGATGACCAAGTAAATTTAATTAACACATTAAAAGATACTAAAAGCAACGACCCCCTAAAGGTGCTTGAATTAGAAGAACTCAAACAAGTTTTAACCAAAGTTATTGAGGGTTTACCTAAAAGAGAAAAAACAATTATTGCTCTTTATTATTATGAAGGATTGACCTTAAAAGAGATTGGTGAAGTTATGAGGGTTACTGAATCTAGAATATCTCAAATTCACACAAAAACCATAATACGATTGAAGGCACATTTAAAAGACACACTACCCCTTCTCCACCAAGATGAATAATTAATTCTTATCTGTTTTTCCTATGTTTCCGGGATTGTTTTATCTCCTGCCCAGCTTGACTGTTTGTAAAAAATTTGGTACTGTTTTTTAAGTTAAAAAGAACTCTTATCTAGAGAGGTGGAGGGACCGGCCCTGTGAAACCTCGGCAACCTACTCAATGAGTGTGGTGCCAATTCCTACAGAGGAACCTGAGAGATAAGAGGGAATTAAAAATTTGTAGAATTTATACAAATTGACAAAACCCTCTTTTTCTTTTGGAAAAGAGGGTTTTTTAGTTAAAAAAATAAAAAAAACTGAGGGGAGATTTAAATGAAGAAAAGGCATTATTTATTTACTTCGGAATCAGTAACAGAAGGGCATCCTGATAAATTAGCAGATCAAATCTCAGATGCTATTTTAGATGGTATTATTTCCTCCGACCCGATGGCCAGAGTAGCTTGTGAAACATTTTTAACTACCGGCTTAGTTGTCGTAGGCGGTGAGATTACAACAAATACTTATGTAGAAATTCCGGAAATAGTTAGGAATACAATAAAAGAGGTAGGTTATACAAGAGCTAAATATGGATTTGATGGCGATACTTGTGGCATTATGGTGACAATTGACCCCCAATCACCCGATATAGCACAAGGGGTGAATTGTGCTTATGAAGAGAGAGTCGGGAAAGCTAACGATAATAACTTAAACGATGTTGGAGCAGGGGACCAAGGCATGATGGTTGGATATGCGTGCAAGGAAACCCCAGAGCTTATGCCTATGCCAATCATGCTTGCTCATAAACTTGCGCATAGGTTAGCAGAAGTTAGAAAGTCTAAAATACTTCCTTATTTAAGACCTGATGGTAAAACTCAAGTAACTATGGAGTACGAAGACGGGAAGCCGCTTATGGTTAACACGGTTGTTATAGCTGCTCAGCATCGACCAGATGTTGAAGTGGACACAATTTTAACACCGGACATAATTGACCATGTATTAAAACCTGTCATACCTGAAGATTATATTGATTACGACAACGTTAAGATTTTTATCAATCCTACCGGAAAATTTGTATTGGGTGGCCCCTCTGCAGATACAGGATTAACTGGAAGAAAAATTATAGTTGACACATATGGTGGAGCAGCAAGGACAGGTGGAGGTTGTTTTTCCGGTAAAGACCCAACCAAAGTGGATAGGTCCGGTCATTACATGGCTCGTTATATAGCAAAGAATATAGTGGCAGCGGAGTTGGCCGACAAATGTGAGGTTCAATTGGCGTACGCTATTGGGGTTGCACGTCCTGTGTCAATTATGGCTGAGTGTTTTGGAACTGCTAAAATTGATCCCAATAAAATTGAGGAACTAATAGGTGAATATTTTGATTGTCGACCGGCTGCAATAATAAATAAATTTGATTTAAGAAGGCCAATTTACAAAAAAACAGCATGCTATGGTCACTTCGGGCGGAACGATAAGGATTTTGCGTGGGAAAAAACCGACATGGCCGATGTTTTAAGGAAAGAAGCCAATTTATAAACACAATAACCTGGCTAGTGGAACTATATACTTAGATTAAGTTAGGTAAACTTATATGCGAGTGAAAACCTTAAGCTAAACAAAGAAGGCTTAATTTAATGAATATATCTTGAGCTCTTTTGAAGTTTTTGGTGAAAAATCTCCTTTTAATGTAAAAAGGCCGGACTGAAAAAGTTGCAAAAAATTCAAACCGGCTTCAATGATGTTTTTAACGTGGGGCTTAAAAAGAATTGATGGCCTTATTGTTAATAATATAAACATTTTTCTTATAATTTGCTAAACTTGAGGTTAATAGGGGATGTAAAAGAATGAAAGGAGTATAAAGTGTTTAAGGGTAAAGAATCAAAAACAGTTACTAAAAATTCAAAAGCTACAATCAATAAAACTTTTGTTGGCCAACAACCAAAAATTTTCAATCGCGAGAAGCAAGAATATGCTCAGTTAATGAAATTTATAGCTATATCAAAACAAATTATCGATGAAAATTTCAGTGTTGATAAAATAGCAGAAAAAGTTTATCAATGGCTAAAAAAATATTATAAAAATAAAGAGAAAGTGCTTTTAAAATTAAACAATCAAGAACAAAAAATTCTTTTAAATAATCTAAAAAAATCGGATTCAGAAGAATGTAAAAGATTGGCGTCAATAATCGAAATTGAAACGCGAATATCCAAATAAATCATCGACGCCTTGTTTCCACAAAGCATTATATTGTGATATGAACTTTTTTGGGGAGGTTTCAATGAATGTTGCAGAAGAGCTTTTAGGCTCGAAAGTTAGGGCTAAATTGCTTGAAGTTATATTTTTAAATCCTGAAACACATTATTACGGCAGACTTTTACAGAAAATTACCGGCTTAGATCATAAAGCGATATGGAGAGAGTTAAATATACTTGAGAAAACAGGTGTTATAAAATCGGAGAATGATGGCCGATTAAAAAGATATAGCGTAGTTTCTTTTCATGGTTCAGAAGATCTTGCAAATTTTATACTTAAATCAAGTGGCAAATTAAGGACAACAAAGAAACGATTACAAAGTGGAGCAAAGGTAAAAACTAATAAGACTCAAGGGGAGCTACCTATAAAATCCCCCAAAAAAATAAAACAACTCACATTTGAATTAAATAAGGTTTAACCGAAAGTTTAGGTGAGAATTTGAGTTCAAAGATAGGCATTATCGGTGGAAGCGGAATATATGAAGTTAAGGAATTACAGAAAAAAAAAGAGGAAAAAATAAAGACTCCATATGGAGAAATTTTGGTTTCTCATGCCAAGTGGGGAGATAGCGATCTTTTTTTCCTTCCAAGGCATGGCAAAAATCACAAAATTCCTCCTCATAAAGTAAATTATAGAGGGAATATATACGCGTTAAAACTTTGTGGCGTTGATAGAATTTTGTCAACTTCTGCATCTGGAAGCTTAAACAAAAAAATAAAACCCGGTGAAGTAGTTTTTATAAATCAATTTATTGATTTTACAAAAAGTAGACCCTCTACCTTTTTTGATGAGGGTGATGTTTTCCATGTTGATATGAGTGAGCCGTATTGCCCTGAGCTACACAATCTTTTCATTAAAGTTGCAAGTGAATTAGATATGAAATTCCACCCCGAGGGAACTTATTTATGTACGGAAGGCCCTAGATTTGAAACGCCGGCTGAAATAAAAGCATTTAAAATAATGGGGGCTGATGTTGTAGGTATGACTAATGTTCCTGAGGTTATCCTTTCGAGAGAAGCAGAAATTTGTTATGCAAGCGTTGCGGTTGTGACAAATATGGCCGCTGGAATTGAGCAAAACAAACTTACCTCAGATGAAGTGTCGCAAGCAATGCAAGAGATGTCTCAAAGTGTTATTGAGCTTATCTTAAAGGTCATCAAAGAAATTCCAGCGAGAAGAAATTGCGCTTGTCGCAATGCTTTAAAAGGTTCTAAAATGTAATTCCTTTAAGCTTCTTTGAAAACAATCGAGCTTTGTTTAAAATCTTTTCTTCGTTACAGGTCAACAAATTGCAGTTTTCGACGATTATTTTGCCATCGATTATAACCGTATCAACATCTGAACCTTTGGCGGAATAGGCAAGTTGTGAGTGTGCATCATAGAGGGGGACCAAGTGGGGTTTATTCGTGTCAAGCAGAACAATGTCAGCTTTTTTATTTATTTCCAATGAACCTATCTCTTTGTCGAGTCCGAATGATTTAGCGCCTCCCATTGTTGCCATCCATAGTGCTTGTTTTGCGCTTATTACTGTTGGGTCTTTTCTTGCAATTTTATGAAGTCTTGCAGCTGTTTGTATTTCGCCAAACATGTCTAAATCATTATTGCTTGCGGCTCCGTCGGTTCCCAGTCCTACCGTTATTCCCATCTTTAAAAGGTCAGGAACAGGGCAAATTCCTGTTGCAAGTTTCATGTTACTTTGCGGGTTGTGGATGACTCCGGTTTTAGCCTCTTTTAATATTTCCATATCTTCCCTCGAAATCCAATTAACGTGAGCCGCGCTAGTTTTTTCTGAAAGGACAGTTAAATCATTTAAATATGCTACGGAGGTCATCCCTTTTTCGGAAATTATTTTTTCATTTTCCCATTTTTCTTCGGCAAGATGTATTTGAAGAGGCACATCGTATTCTTTTGACATCTCAGCAGCTTGTTTAAGCAACCCAGAAGAGCATGTGTAGGGAGAATGAGGCATAACTGCGGCCATAAGACGACTGCTTCCTTTTAAGCTTTCTATAAGCTTTTGTGCATTCTTTAAACCTTCTTCGGGTGATTTGCTGACTGGGGTTGGAAAATCGAGTAGGGGAACTCCAAGAATAGCCTTAATTTTAACATCTTCTAAAACTTCAGCAGCCACATTAGGTAAAAAGTACATATCACAAAAAGTTGTTGTTCCGCTTTTTAACATCTCTATTGCTGCGAGCTTTACGGCATTTCTAATGAATTCAGCATTTACGTATCGTGATTCAGCAGGCCAAATATGGTTTTCTAACCATTCTTTTAAAGGGAGATCATCAGCAAGTCCTCTAAAATAAACCATTGCAGCGTGTGTGTGCGCGTTTATCAAACCAGGAATAGCAATCTTATTTTTTGCAGAAACCGTTTTCCGGGCTCTATAAGCTTTGATTACATCCTCATTTTTTTCGATGTCAACAATTTTGCCGTCATCTATGGCTATTCCCGCATTTTCAATTACTGAGAAATTTTTATCAACGGTTACAGCCAAGCATCCTGAAATTAATAGATCAATTTGTTTTGGCATTTTGCCTCCATTTAAATGATTTTAAAACAAAATAAAAAATTCTTACAAAACTTCGAGACTTACGTAACACAGACCTCTGCTTGGAGAATAAATTTTTGAAAAAGCTGTCTTCGATAAATCAATAACCCTGCCCCGCGCATATGGACCTCTGTCAATTATTTTTACGGTTACTTGCTGGCCGTTTAAAAGATTTGTAACTCTTACCATTGTTCCTTTGGGAAGAGTTTTATGGGCAGCAGTTAATCCTGGAATATTATACCAGCTTGCCCAGCCCTTTTCGCAATTTTTTGTAGAATTTACGGGTTTTTCCAAGATTGGCACACTTTTTGGTGGTTTAATATATGTTTTTAAGTTTGAAAGAGCTATCTTTTCTTCGTTTAGTTCTTTCTTTAACTTTAGTTTCAGTTCGTTGGTTTGGGTCACCAATTTTTCCTGTTTTTCATAATTTTCTTGCAGTTTACTTAATTGTAATTGAATTTCTGATTTTGAAAGTTGGAATTCTTTTATTAGTTTAGCGTCTTTTTTTGAGATATTAATTAAGGCATTAAGAGTAAAAAAGAAGTCGTGAACATTATTGTTATTAAGAAGAGTCATTGCCGGTAAAAAATCATTTTGTTTGTAAAGGATTACAATTCTTGCACTTAGTCCATCTACTGATTTATTAAGATCACCCTCAGCATCGTTAAGACGGGTTTCAGTTTCAACCATTTCATTTTGAGATTTTATAAGATATAACATTGCTTCGTTGTATTTTTTTACGGTTTTGTCCAGTTGTCCTTCAATTTTTTTTGTATCAAGTTTTAATTTTTTAGTTTCTTCATTTTGAACTGCTAAAATTGTTGTCGGGGTTAAGCTTAAAATAATAATTAAAATAGTTGCCGAATAAAAAACTTTGGCTGGAAAATTTTTTGAGGAAAGTAACTTCAAATTAGTCTCACCCCTTGAATATCATAGGGCACAAATTTAAGAAAAATTATAGCATAGATGATAAGATTTGGAAGAATTGTTAAATGGTATAGATTTAAAAAATTTTATTTATGATTGCGTAGAGGTTAAATTGTCTAAAAAAATTGCTCAAATAATCATCGATATCCCTGTTAAAAATGTAGATCGTCCCTTCGAGTATTCAGTACCATCAAACATCGAGGGAAATATTAATATCGGCTCCTCGGTATTGGTTTCTTTTGGGTCACGCCTGCAGTTAGGTTATGTTGTCGGTTTTCTTGAAAAACCCACTGTAAAATATTTAAACCCAATTCTCGATTTGATAGAGAAAGAACCTATCTTTGATAAAAATATGATAAATTTGTGCCGTTGGATTTCGGAACATTATTTATCGACTTTAAGTGAGTCCTTAAAACTTATTTTTCCTCCAGGAAGACTTAGACGGTTGCAGCAAGTTTTAATTTTGCAAGATGAGGTGGGAAAAAAATTACCCACGGAACGTCAAAAAGAGTTTGTAAGTTTTCTCGAAAAAATGGGAGGAGAGGTTCCTCTTAATAAAATTCGAAAACGTTACCCGGTTGGCTTATCAAGTTTAATTGGGAATCTTGAAAAGAATGGTTTTTTAAAGAAAAAATATGTAATTTCTAAGCCCCGAATTAATACAAAAATAGAAAGGTATGCTGCTTTAAATCCTTCAATAGATGATCCGAAAAATTTAATTGCTTCCTTAGGCACAAGAGCACCTAAACAAAAAAAACTGATAGCGCTTCTTTTAGAAGAAAAAAGCATGCCGGTACATAAACTTCTTTCAATTACAGGTAGCTCGCATCAGTCTTTAAAATCTCTAACAAAAAAGAAAATTGTGGTCCTGAGCGAAAAACCGACATTCAGAGAGTCAGATTTCTTTTATCCCGAAAATTTTTCTCTTCCCATTCAATTGACCAACGAGCAAACTAAAGCGCTTAAGCGAGTAAAAGAGGCCATTAATAAAGAGATGTATCATGTTCAACTTTTACAAGGGGTAACCGGTAGCGGAAAGACTGAAATCTATTTGCAAGCTATAGTTGAAGTTTTAAATAAAGACAAGACGGCCATAGTTCTTGTTCCCGAAATTGCCCTAACTCCGCAAACGGTTCATAGGTTTCGCTCTCGTTTCGGTGAAGCAGTTGCGGTTCTTCATAGTGGCCTTGGACTTGGTGAACGGTTTGATCAATGGGAAAAAGTTAAACACGGGAAATGCAACATTGTTGTTGGTGCACGCTCTGCTCTTTTTGCACCTTTAAAAAATTTAGGGCTTATTGCTATCGATGAAGAGCACGAAATTAGCTATAAGCAAAATAGTAATCCTCGTTACCATGCAAGAGATGTCGCTAAAAAATTGGCCAAATTAAACAATGCTTTATTAATCTTAGGGAGTGCTACACCAAGCATAGAAAGCAAACATGAAGCCGAACAAAAAAACTACGAACTTCTTAGATTAACTAAAAGAGTTAAAGATATAAAATTTCCACAAGTTGAGATAGTCGATATGAGAGAGGAGAGCTCAAAGGAAAATTTTGGGATATTTAGCCCAACGCTCCTTACCGAAATGGAGAAATGCATATCTTCTAAGAAAAAAATGATACTTTTTTTAAATCGACGCGGTTATGCTAACTTTATTTTGTGTAGAGATTGCGGCTTTGTTTTAAAGTGCAAACGATGCGATGTTTCATTAGTCTATCATTTTAATGACAAAACAATGCGTTGCCATCACTGTGGTTATACTGTTTATTTTTCAAAGCTATGTCCTAATTGCAAGGGGCATCGAATAGGGTATTTTGGTTTAGGAACACAACGCGTTGAGAGCGAAATTAAAAAAATTTTCCCTGATGTGCCTTTAATCCGCATGGATGCGGATACGACTACGAAAAGAGATTCCCACCGTAAAAAATTAATCGAGTTTGAAAACTTAGATGTGGGAATACTTTTGGGAACCCAGATGATTGCAAAAGGGTTAGATTTTCCGGATGTAACGTTAGTTGGCGCAATAAACGCTGACACGGCTCTACATTTACCGGATTTTAGGGCGAGTGAGCGAACTTTTCAATTATTAATGCAATTGAGTGGCAGGGCAGGTCGAGGGGGATTTCCTAGTAAGGTAATCATACAGACCTACTGTCCTGATTCATACGCAATTTCTGCAATAGAAAAGTACACATATGATGAATTTTTTAAAGAAGAAATAAAAACAAGAGACGAGCTTAGCTATCCTCCATTCTCTCAATTAATTAACATTTTGTTCTTGGGTAAAGACGAAAAAAAAGTAATTGAAGAAGCTTATTCATTTAGCGATACTTTCACCAAAACCGGTGAAAAAAAATGGTTGAAGAGTTCTTTGGGTCCGGTGCCGGCGCCACTTTCAAAAATTAAAAACAAATATCGCTGGCATATGATTTTAAAAACTACTAATTCTGTTGAGGCGGCCAATTTTTTAAGAGAAAATTTAAAAACTTTGATTTCAAAGAAATATGCAAAAGATGTTAATATATTAATAGACGTAGATCCGATTTGGACGTTATAGTTCAGAAGATGAAATAAGATCTTGAAATAATTTTTTTGCAATATTTTAAATGACGGAGGTTTGTTGTGACAGTTTTAAAAATTAGAGAATTTGGAGATCCTGGGCTTAAAGAAAAATGTCACAAGATCGTCGTTGGAAAACAAAACCTAAACGAGCTTATAAAAAACATGGCGGATACGATGTATGGTGCGCCCGGAGTTGGGCTTTCTGCTCCTCAAGTGGGGATTTTGGAACAATTGTTTATTTATGATGTAGGTGACGGCCTTCAGGTTTACATAAATCCTAAAATTGTTGCTGTGGAAGGTGAAGATATAGACGAAGAGGGCTGTCTAAGCATTCCAAATATTCAAGTTCCGGTGAAAAGGGCCAAAAAAGTGAAAATTTCAACTTTAAACGCGAAGGGAAAGAACGTCACATTTGTGGCAGATGGTTTATTGGCACGAGTCATTCAACACGAGATAGACCATTTAAACGGGATACTTATTCTCGACAAAACAGACGTTGCAAATAGAAGGAATGCTTTAATGGAGCTTAGCAAAAAGATTGAGATAGATTAAAGTGGAGGAAAATTTGAAAATTATATTTGCCGGAACTCCAAAGTTCGCATTGCCATCTTTAAAAACTTTATTAAATTCTCACCATGAAATAATCGCAATAATAACTCAACCGGATAGACCAAGAGGAAGGCATTTAAAATTAATGGCTTCACCCATAAAAAAAATGGCAATTAGTTATAAAATACCAGTATTTCAGCCATTAACCCTAAATAATGAGGAGTTTAAAGAAAAAATAGTTGAACTTAAACCTGATATAGTTATAGTGGTTGCTTTTGGGCAATTAATTCCTCAGTGGTTACTTAACTTACCGAAATATGGGTGTGTAAATGCTCACGCATCTCTTTTGCCAAAATATCGTGGAGCGGCTCCAATTCAAAGAGTTATTATGGATGGTTCTTCTGAAACAGGTGTAACAACCATGTTTATGGATAACGAGCTTGATACAGGCGATATATTGTTGCAAACAAAGGTATCTATCTCTGATGATGAAACCGCCGGAGAGTTGCACGACAAGCTCGCCGAGCTAAGTTCCAATTTACTTTTAAAGACCATTGACGGCCTTGATGCGGGAACCATTAAACCGATAAGGCAAAATGATACTGAGGCCAGTTTTGCTCCAAAAATTAAAGACAATGAAACCAAAATTAATTGGGGCAATTCTGCCGAAAAAATTAGAAATATTATTCGTGCATTAAATCCAACTCCCGGGGCACACACTCTCTTTAAAGGTAAACGGTTAAAAATTTTTAAAGTCGAGACAGTTTCCCCAAAAAACCATTTCCCCCCGGGGACAATTAGCGAAGTGGAAAAGAATATTGGTTTTATGGTTAATGCTTCAGATAAGGCCCTTTTGATTCTCGAAGTTCAACCTGAAGGTAAAAGAATTATGGCTGCCAATGAATTTTGTAAAGGCCATAATCTTAAAAAGGGAGACAGGGTCGAGTAATGATTATATCAGCTAGAGAGTTAGCCCTAAATGTTATTTATAAAGTTCACACGGATAAAGGTTTTGTAAATCCTCTTCTATCTAAAGCTTTTACAAAAAGCAAATTATCACGTTTAGATAAAGCTCTTACAACAGAGCTTGTATATGGAACGCTGAGAATGGAAGGTTCGATTGATTGGATTATTTCTCAGTTTTCTTCCAGAAAAATTAATGAAATTTCTCCTAAAGCACTCGATATTTTGAGACTTGGAGTTTACCAAATTTTTTATTTAGATAAAATCCCCGCTAGGGCGGCTATTGATGAATCCGTAAAACTTGCTAAGAAAAATTTTCATCAAGGAATTGCAAACTTTACAAACGGGATTCTTCGCGAAATAGAGCGGAACAAAGATAAAATAATCTACCCCAAAAAGGAAGATGATTTAGTAACTTACATTTCCATAAAATATTCCCACCCTAAATGGCTGGTCCAAAAATGGATAAGGGAGATGGGGCCGGAGGAGACAGAGGATTTATGTAAGGAAAACAACGTGAGGCCAAAACTTAAACTACGAACAAACCTTCTAAAAAATACGGCCAAAAAATTGGCAAATTTGCTTAAAAAGAAAGGTATTACAACTTTTCCAAGTGATTTATTACCTGAGGGTTTGGTAATTGCTGACGGATTGAATTTAGATGAATTAGAGGAATTTAAAAAGGGTCTTTTCTTCGTTCAAGACGAAAGCTCAATGGTGGTTTCTCATGTTTTAAGTCCTCAAGAAGGTGAAACTGTCTTAGACATATGTGCTGCTCCTGGAGGGAAAACAACCCATTTGGCCGAGATTATGAAGAATAAAGGACTAATTATTGCCATCGATATTAATTCGGCGCGGTTGTGCCTTCTTGAACAGTCATGTAAAAGAATGGGTTGTGAAATAGCTTCTATTGTTGAGCTTGATGCGTTAAAGCTGGATAAGTTATTGCGTAAGCCGGTGGATAAGATCTTGCTCGATGCTCCTTGCTCGGGTTTGGGGGTATTAGCGCGAAGACCGGACGCGCGGTGGAGAAAAAATTCGCAACAAATCCGTGAACTTGCTATCTTACAACAAAAATTGCTCGAATCCGCCGCGCGTTTTCTTAAATGCGGGGGCAGGTTAGTTTATTCGGTTTGCACTATTTCAAATGAGGAAACACTTGATATAATTACTAATTTTCTTGATACTCATTCCGAATTCGAGCTTGAAGATATAAACGACCGGTTACCGAAACAATTAAAAACTGGAGATAAATGGATACAATTTTTACCGCACAAACACAAAACCGATGGAATGTTTATTGCAAGTTTAATTAGAATTAAATAACTGTGTATCTTAAGCAACGTTGAAGATTGTTTGGTTCAATGTTAAAATTTAACAAATTTATTCACAAAGGAATGATGATGAGAAAAGTTAAGATTGCTCCGTCAATATTATCGGCAAATTTTATAAAACTCGGAGAGGAAATAAAGCTTGCCGAGAAGGGCGGCGCCGACTACATTCACGTTGACGTAATGGATGGTCACTTTGTCCCAAATATTACAATTGGGCCCCAAATTGTCAAATCCTTAAACAAAGAAACATCAATTCCTTTAGATGTTCATTTAATGATAGAGAATCCAGAATTTTTTATTGATGATTTTGTTTCTGCTGGGGCCGATATGATATCGGTGCACGTGGAAGCTTGTACCCATCTTCACCGGATAATTCAAAAGATAAAGTCATTTCCAAACGTAAAAGTAGGAGTAGCTTTAAATCCAGCCACTGCCCTCACCAGTTTAGTAAACATCTTAGATGAAATTAATTTTGTCGTAATTATGTCGGTAAATCCGGGTTTTGGTGGCCAGAAGTTTATCCCGCAGACGATTGAAAAAATTAAGCTCTTGAAAAATATTATAAATGAGAGAAACATTCCTGTAGAAATTGAGGTTGATGGTGGAGTTAATGTTGAAAATGCGAATGAGATATTTAAAGCCGGAGCTGATATATTAGTGGCAGGCTCCTCGGTTTTTTGCAAAGATGATGCAAAGAAGGCCATTGCGGATTTACGAAAAGCGGCTACGGCTTAGTTGCGCTAACTGTTTTTATTTGGTAAAGTACTAACTAAATTTATATAATCTTCGAGAAAGGGTGACCTCAGAATTTATCTGGGGAATTCCCAACCGGCGGTAAAGCCCGCTAACCCCGCAAAGATTGTGGGGCCGATTCGGTGAAATTCCGAAGCCGACAGTACAGTCTGGATGAGAGAAGATCTATTGGTTAAACCAAGGACTTTTCTCCTTGGTTTTTTTAATTTTCAGAGGATATGATGGAATATTTAGATAATATTTATATGAAACGAGCAATTAAAATAGCAGAAAAGGGGAGGGGTCGCACAAGCCCAAACCCAATGGTCGGTGCAGTTATTGTAAAAAATGGTGTTATCATTGGAGAAGGATATCATGCCTGGGCCGGTGAGCCACATGCTGAAATAAATGCTCTAAAAAGTGTAAACGAAACATTGGAGGGTTCAACGTTATATGTAACCCTTGAGCCTTGTTGCAACTACGGGAAAACACCCCCTTGCACAGAGGCAATAATATCATCCAAGATAAAAAAGGTGATTATTGGTCTAACGGACCCAAATCCAAAAGTTAATGGCAAAGGGATTGAAGAACTTAGAAAAGCACAAATTGAAACTGAAGTAGGACTGTTTAAAAAAGAAATAGCAAAACAAAATGAAGTTTATATTAAATACGTAACCACTAAAAATCCTTTTATATTGATGAAAATGGCAATTAGTTTTGACGGAAAAACAACATCAAAAAATGGTCAAACAACTAAGATTACTGACGAAAAATCAAAAAAATATGTTCATGGATTGCGGGATAAATATGATGCAATTATGGTGGGCATAGGTACGGTTTTGGCAGATGACCCAATGCTGACAGCACGCTTAGATAAAAAAGAGGGCAGAAACCCTTTACGCGTCATTGTCGACAGTAAAGCAAGACTTCCCTTAAGCTCGAAAATTGTAAAGACAGCCGATAAAGTGCTCACTTTGTTAGTAACAACAAAAGGAGCCCCATTGGATAAATTAAAAGCTTTAAGTGAAAAAAAAGTTCAGATTCTAACGATACCCAATAAAAAGGATAAAGTTGATTTAAAATTTCTCCTCGAAGAACTTGGTAGGCGAGAAATTACAAGTGTAATTTTGGAAGGCGGGCCAAGATTGGTTTCATCCGCTCTAAGGGAGGAGCTGGTTGATAAGATGGTTTTTCTTGTGGCTCCAAAAATAATTGGTGGAGAAAGTTCACTTGATTTTGTTGCTGATAAAGAAATTTCATTTAACTTTAATTTTGAGAACCCTAAATTACTCGGGAAAGATTTATTAATTGAGGCGTACCCGGGGATTAATTAACCAATAAACTTTATAGATGGTGGTGTAATGTTTACAGGAATCATAGAAGAGCTGGGGAAGGTACGGTCATTTCGAAAATCTGGGAATGCTTGCTCAATTAAAGTTTTTGCCCCGATTATAAGCAAAAATATTAAAATAGGTGACTCTATCGCAGTTAATGGAGTCTGCTTAACTGTTATAAAACAACACAAGGATGGCTTAGAAGCGGACATCATGCCAGAAACTTTGAAACAAACAAATTTAGGCACGATGAAACAAGGTGAGATGGTAAATCTTGAAAGGGCTGTAAGACCATCTGATCGATTAGGTGGTCACATCGTCTCCGGTCATATAGATGGGGCAGGAAAAATAATTTCAAGCAACCGGGACAGAAACGCTATTATTTTAAAAATTAAAACAGAATCTCAAATTATGGAGTTTGTTGTGCCAAAAGGCTCAGTTGCAATTGATGGAGTCAGTCTTACGGTAACAAGTGTTTTAAAGAATTCGTTTTATGTCTCAATTGTTCCACATACTGCGGAAACAACAACTTTAGGCTTTAAAAAACGAGGAGAATCTGTAAATTTAGAAACCGATATAATGGCAAAGCACATTAAAAAGTTTTTTAACAAACAAAAGGAAAATATCGACACTGAAATGCTTAAAAAATTTGGATACTTAAAGGGGAGATATTGAAATGGTGTTTAGTTCAATCAAAGAGGCCTTAAAAGACATAAAAAACGGAAAACCGATAATTGTATGTGATGATGAAAATAGAGAAAATGAGGGAGATTTTATTGTTGCCGCTGAAAAGGTGACTCCAGAAATAATAAATTTTATGGCAAAACACGGACGTGGGCTTATCTGCATGCCTTGTTTAGGCGAGAGACTCGATGAACTTAAAATTCCCTCAATGATAAAGAACAATACATGCACAAATGAAACAGCTTTTACGGTTTCAATTGGAGCGAAGAATAAAATTACAACTGGAATATCTGCTTATGATAGGGCGGCTACAATTCTTGCAGTTGTTGATCCAAAAACAACTTCTGCCGAGATCTCAATGCCTGGACATGTTTTCCCGCTTCGAGCAAGAAAAGGCGGGGTGCTTGAGAGAGCGGGTCATACGGAAACCGCTGTTGATTTGGCAAAAATAGCTGGACTTTATCCTGCTGGAGTTATCTGTGAAATCATGAATGATGACGGAACAATGGCAAGGCTTCCACAATTAAAAAAAGTGGCTGAAGAATTTAGCTTAAAAATGATAACGGTGGCCGATTTAATTAAATATCGTCGGCAAACCGAGAAATTAGTTGAAAGAGTCGTGGAAATAAATTTACCTACGAGATTTGGTAAATTTAGGGCAGTAGCTTTTAAGAGTTTAATAGATAACGAATGCCATGTTGCTCTTATAAAAGGGGAGGTGAGCGGGAAAAAAGATGTGCTTGTCAGAGTTCATTCTGAATGCCTTACAGGTGATATATTTCATTCATTGAGATGTGATTGTGGTAGTCAGTTAGAAATCGCCCTTAAAAAGATTAACGATAACGGAGAAGGTGTCCTGCTTTATATAATTGGACAAGAGGGCAGGGGAATTGGGCTGATAAATAAATTAAGGGCTTATGAGTTACAAGAAAGAGGAAAAGATACTGTAGAGGCTAATGAATATCTCGGGTTCCCCCCAGATTTAAGAGATTATGGCATTGGAGCCCAAGTGCTAGTTGATTTAGGGCTGACGACTATTCGATTAATGACTAATAATCCGAAAAAAATTGTGAGCTTAGAAGGTTATGGTTTAAAAATAACAGAAAGAGTTCCTTTAGAGATAATTCCCAATAAAGAAAATGTTAAATATTTAAAGACAAAAAAAGAAAAAATGAACCATTTATTAGATAATGCCTAAAAATTCCAAGGAGGAATGTTATGAAAAGCTATGAAGGAAAATTGATTGCTAAAAACTTAAGATTTGGAGTTATTGTAAGTCGATTTAACGAATTTTTAACCACCAGACTATTAGATGGAGCCATAGACGCTCTCAAACGACATGACGTAAATCTTGACGATGTTGAGGTCGCTTGGGCGCCTGGCTCATATGAAATTCCACTTGTTGCAAAAAAAATGGCCGGTTCTGGAAAATATGATGCGATAATTTGTCTGGGAGCAATAATTAGAGGAGACACTCCTCATTTTGAGTATGTAGCCGGTGAAGTTACAAAAGGAATAGCTAAAGTTGGACTAGATTCGGAAATTCCGGTAACTTTTGGAATTATTACATCCAATGATTTAGAGCAAGCAATTGAACGCGCCGGGGCAAAATCGGGCAACAAAGGCTGGTCAGCAGCATTAGCAGCCATTGAAATGGCAAATTTAATTAAAAAAATGGCTTAATAAACATAGCGATAAGAATGAACAGGTCAGTCAAGTATAATCTCAGAGAAATGAGAATTAGCATAATTATTTGTGGTAAGAGTAACTTTTGGCAATCTTTTTCGTTTCTAAATAAGGAATGGTGAATGTGTCCCAAGATGACAATTTAAAGCATATTGTTGAAGAATCAAAAAAGGATCCGGAAGCTTTTGTTAAAGTTTATGATTTGTTTTTTAATAAAATTTACGGCTATGTCTACTATAAAGTGGGCAGTGTGGAGGACGCAGAAGATATAACGGAACAAGTTTTTTTAAAAGCTCTTGTGGCTATCGGGAAATTTAAATGGGAAGGCGCTTTTTTTTCATCATGGCTTTTTAAAATAGCGCACAATCAAATAGTTGATTATTTTAGAGCTCGAGCAAAAACAGTAAACAACAAAACAGTAAACAACATACCTGACGAACAAATGGATAAAATTCCGGATAAAGGGGAGTGTTTAGAAAGGATAGTTGAAACAAAAATGTCGTTAAGTTATATACAAAACGAAATCCTTAAATTAACAAAAGAGCAGCAAGACGTGCTTATTTTAAAATTTTTAAGTGGTTTTTCCAATATGGAAATAGCTAAGTTTCTTAACAAGACAGAGGGAGCGGTAAAAGCCCTTCAACATAGAGCGTTAAACTCCTTAAGAAAAATTTTAAAGGAGAGATATTAAATGAATCGGAAATTTGACGAGGCTTTAAATAATTGCATAAAGTTAATAAAAAACGGGGAAGAAGATATTGATGGATGTTTGGCAAAATATCCTAAATATAGTCAGAAATTAAAACCACTCCTCAGTACTTTTGTTGCTTTAAAAAATGTGCCAAAACCAAAATCATCGGCTCAATTTAAACAAACGGCTAGGTCAAGGTTATTAGAACAAGCAAAATTAATGAAAAGATCTTCTTTTTTCATTAATTTTGCTAAACCTAAGAAGTTTTCTTCAGCAATGCCAGTATTTCTTCAAGTGGCAGCTGCCATTCTTATCGTTGTCCTTTTAAGTGGGGGAACAGTTATGGCGTCGGCAAGTAGTTTGCCCGGAGATTTGCTTTATCCTGTTAAAATTGCAACTGAGGAAGTTCAACTTTTTCTTACTTTCAACAAAACAGCCAAAGCTGAGTTGCACTTAAAATTTGCCGAAAAGCGTTTGAATGAAATCAAAGCTATTGATCAAGATGAAATTGATGTTAATCTCGACAACATTGTAAGCTCTATGACTAAGCATTTAAATAAAGCTATGAATTTAACGAATGAGATGCAAGTTGAAGAAAGAGGGGAAGCACTCTTAAAAATATTGTATTTTATTCAACACGAGGAACCATTGTTGCAACAAGTTGCAAATAAAGTATCAAGCAAAGAAGGAAATGCTTTGAAAAATGCCATTAAGGCAACCTTAGAAGATAATTTTAACAATGAACTTAGATTTAAAAACTCGAAAACATTAATTGAGATTGAAAAAGAAGAGAAAAAAGAAAAAGAATTTGGCGAAACTCAAATCGAGACAAAAGATAATTTAAAGAACGACCTGAGCGATGACAATAACGATGGCAGTAGCTCTTTTGATTTAGAACAAAAAGATGGTGCTAATGATGAAGATGATTTCGAGAAAAAAATTCAGAAAAGATAAATCTTTAATTGGGAGTTAAGATTTTGAGCGCTGATGTCGATAATTATAATTGAGAGCCCCGAGGTTGCTGGGTGAGACTTGTAAAGAGTTAAATTGTAAAAGACCCTATGACAACCCCAAAGGGTTCTCTTTTTATGCGCTAATTTTTATTTGCCGATTTATTTTTAGACGAACTACCAGAAGGCGGTTCTTTTTTTATTTGAGATTTAGTTTTTGTCTGTTTCTTTTTCGAATCTGTTTTATAAAAACCCGTACCTTTAAAAATAATTCCTGCTGGATGATAAATTTTTTTAGTTTTTCCTCCACAAAGATTGCATTTAATTTCAAACTCTTCGTTTATCCCACGAATTACCTCAAAGCAGTTTCCGCACTTTTCGCATTTATAGTCGTAAATAGGCATATATTTTAACCTCATTATTATAATATAAGTCCCAAGTAACCGCTCTGTTGATTTTTTTAAGTTCATCTCTTCCGGTACGCGGGCTTCCTTGCCAAAAAAGCAATTTAGTTACCATGTACTTTCTAAGACAAATAAAAAACCAATTTGCAAGCTTCTTGGGACTTAATTAAATGTTATCAGTTAGTCGAGAAAAGTCAATAAATTACTTTTGGGAGAGGCTATAAAACATGATTAAAACAGGCTTCCAATTCTTCAAAGTAAATTTATTTTAGCAAGATAATCTGCGAATATTTAGTAAGTATTATAGTTAAACAATGGTTCTTGTGATAAAATTAATTAGTTAATTAAAATGTATATGATAATTTTTAATTACGTGGAGGAATAGTTGGTTTTTTGTAGAATTATTAATTATAAGGTATCGCGGGAGTAAATAGTGGATTTTAAAAACAAATTAATAGAACAAAAAGAATTTAACGCAATTCTTTCTAGTATTGCTGATGGAGTAATACTAACTGACCTTGAAGGAAGGGTTGTCCATTTAAGTCAGTCTGCTGAAAATATGTTAATGATTGAGGCAGATGAAGTTTTAGGAAAATGTATATCTATTTCTACTTTACTAGGGAAAGAAAGCCAAAGTGAAAAAGGTCTGGCTTTTTGTTGGGAAGAAAAGAACTGTAATGAAAAAATTTGTCCGGTTCACTCTAAAGACAACCCTCGTTGTTGGACAGTTTCAAATACCTGTCCTAATGGTGTTACACAAGGAACTTTTAGAGAGAAAATAAAACATTGCCAGACCTGCGAAATATTTAAACGAAATTCAAAAATACTTGAAGAACCAGCAGTAACAATGGTTAGTGAATTGGTAATAGATGGACCTCACAAAAAAATTCTTCAAATTAAAACAAATCCCGTTGTTGACGAGAGGGGAAATTTTCTTGGATTTGTAAGGACCTTGCACGATATTACGTTTCAACGAGAAATAAACACCATGAAAGACGAATTTGTTTCAACAGTGTCACATGATTTTCGCATCCCATTAACCTCGATAAAAGGTTACGTTGACCTTATTCTCGATGGCGAAGCTGGAAAATTTAATGATATGCAAAAAGAATTTCTGACAATTGTAAAACAAAACAGTGATCGCCTCATCAGTATGATTAATGATTTCTTGGATATCTCGAGAATCGAATCTGGGAAGATGAATTTTGATATTAAACCCGAAAATATAAAATCAATGATTCATGACGTTGTTAGTACTTTTCAGAGATTTATTAACGAGAAAAAGATGGAAATTGAAATAAAAGTTCCTGATAAGTTGCCGAATATTTTAGCTGACCACGATCGAATAATTCAAGTTCTTAATAATTTAGTGAGTAACTCAATTAAATATACTCCCCCTAATGGTAAGGTTGTAGTGGAAGTTTGTGAAAAAGGAAATTACATTGTTGTTTCAATTTCCGACACAGGAGTTGGAATTTCTACTAAAGACCAAGAGAAATTGTTCACAAAGTTTTATCGAGTAGATAGCTCGCTTATTCAAGAAACCGGCGGGAGCGGTCTGGGTTTATCAATTTGTAAAACTATAATTGAGCGGCATGGCGGAAAAATTTGGGTAGAAAGTAAAGAGGAGAAGGGCAGCAAGTTTAGTTTTTCGCTGCCAGCTTTAAAGGTAGAAGTCAAACCAGAACTAATAAAACAAGGGATGAGGATTCTTGTTGTTGATGATGAACCCGATATTTCTAAATTGATTCAACTTTATCTTGAAAAAGAAGGATATTACGTGATTAAGGCTTTTGATGGAGAAGAAGCCGTTAAAATGGCCAGAAAAGAACATCCGGACCTTATTACGTTAGATATTATGATGGGCAAGATAAGTGGGTTTGACGTTTTAAAAGAACTAAAAGAAGATGCTCATACGGCTTCTATTCCCGTAATTGTTTTATCGGTTATTTTAGATGAAAAAAAAGGATATCGGTTGGGTGCATCCGACTATCTTCCTAAGTCGGTTGATAGAAAAAAACTTATTGAAAGTGTTAATCGATTAGTTGGCAGAACTAATCAGCCTCAAAACGAAAAAATGGTTTTAGTTGTCGATGACGATAAAGATATTTCAAGTTTTATTGAATTCAACCTTAAGAAAGCAGGTTTTAAGGTAATTAAAGCTTTTAATGGAGTTAAAGCCCTTGATATTTTAAAGAAAGAAAAGCCCGATCTTATGCTTCTTGATCTCAGAATGCCTGAAATGGATGGCTATGAGGTAATGGAAAGAATAAAGAACAATAAAAAGTTATCTAAGATTCCTGTCATTATTATGACCGCTTACGATTTAGATCGCGAAAAAACCGAAATTTTAAATTTGGCTATTGATAAAATTTCAAAACCTTTTTCCATGAGAATGCTCACGTCAAAAATTAAAGAAACTTTAAAAAAATGAGAAGCTGGTAAAGACAATGGATAAAAAAAGATATTAGTTGTTGATGATGATTTAAACATATGTCGCTTAATTAAATTTAAATTAACTAATAAAGGTTATGAGTTAATGGAAGCGCATAATGGAGAGGACGCATTAATAAAAGCGGTTCTTTTTAAACCGGACTTAATTTTGCTTGACGTGATGATGCCCAAAATGAACGGCTGGGAAGTTTATGGAAAATTAAAAGAACACGCGGAATTAAAAGAAATTCCAGTAATAATGGTAACAGCAGTAAGCCAGTTAGATGAGTCATTTGAAAATATTAATGCGCAAAACATTAAAGGATATATAAAAAAGCCCTTTGATTTTTCAGAACTGATAAAAACAATAGAAAAGAACTTAGGACAAGCAGTTGACGGTAGTCCATTCGGCAGCCTAAGTTAGAACAGGTAAAACAGGAGAGACTGCATGAAGAAAGTTGATAACAATATAGCCGAAGCTATCCTTCTAAGTACGGCAGATGGATTAATTGCTTTTGATAAAGATGACAAAATAATTTTATTTAATCCTGTAGCTGAGCAAATATTGGGGGTTAAACAAGAAAAAGTTATCAACAAACCAATTAAAATGTCGGGTTTACTGGGAATAAAGAGATTAGATAAAGCTGAGGAACCATTGAAGTGTTGGGAGTATTTTGGATGCAAACATAAAAAATGCTCAGTATGCAATAAAAAAATTACCCGTTGTTGGCTTTATTCAAACACTTTTTGCAAAGGCACCTTTAAGGGAACATTTAAAGATAAGATTGATGAATGCAGAGAATGCGAGTTTTTCAAGTTAAATTCAAAAAGAGTAGAAGAAACAGGTATAGCTTCTGTCGAACAAGCTATCACTAATGGGTCTAACCGTAAAATTATACAAATCAAAACCAGTTCGATTTTAAATAAAAACAATGAATTTTTAGGTTATGTTAAATCAATACGCGACATAACTGCTGAGAAAGAAATTTCTCAGCTGAAAAACGAGTTTATTTCCACTGTTTCACACGAACTTCGAACGCCACTTACCTCAATTAAAGGTTATATTGATCTTCTTTTAGAGCAAGAGGCCGGCAATGTTAATCAAACACAGCGAGAGTTTCTGTCTATAGTGAAGCAAAACAATGATCGTCTTGTTGTTTTAATCAATGATTTGCTGGATATTTCAAAAATCGAATCGGGTCGAGTACACCTTAGAATTAAAAGTTATAATTTAGCTGAAATTTTAGCAGAAGTTGTTAATACTTTTAAAACACTTGCAAATCAAAAAAAACAAATTATAAAACTCCGTATTTCAAAAAATTTACCTAAAATTGCCGCAGACAGAGATAAGATGTCGCAGGTTATGGCCAATCTCATAAGTAATGCAATAAAGTATACGCCAACTGGCGGAACCATAAAGATTGGAACAAAGCGCAACGACTCCAGGGTTGAAATCTATGTAACCGATACAGGAATTGGAGTATCTCCAGAAGATCAAAAAAATCTTTTTACAAAGTTTTTTCGCGTTGACAATTCACTTACTCGTGAAATTGGAGGAACCGGTTTAGGGTTATCTATTTGCAAGAAAATAATTGAGTTACATGGCGGGAAAATTTGGGTAGATAGCGAACTAGGCAAGGGGAGCACCTTTACTTTATCTATACCTATTTATGAAATAATTGAAGAAGAAAAAACTAAGAGAAACTTAAGTAAATTCCTTAAAAAAGGATTTAGGAAGGGTAAAAAAATTCTTGTGGTAGACGATGAACCTGAAATTGCAATGTTGCTTCAAATTTATCTCGAAAAAGAGGGGTATAGCGTAATAAAAGCATTTAGCGGTGAAGAAGCGCTGGAAGTTGCAAGACAAGAAAGCCCGGATTTAATTACTCTAGACATAATGATGGATAAAATGGATGGATTTGAAGTGCTCCGAGAGTTAAAAGATAAGTCGGACACGGCCAATATTCCTGTTATTGTTCTTTCTATTGTTTCCGATGAGTACCGGGGGATAAAACTTGGAGCAGTAGATTATCTTACAAAACCAATTAATATTGAAAAGTTATCTAGGACAGTGAGCAATGCCCTTCGGTCTTCTGCCGGAGCTTCAAAAAAGGTTTTAATAGTAGATGACGATAAAGACCTTGTTGGGTTAGTTCAAGAAATACTTAACAATCAGGGTTATAATACAGTTGTTGCTTATGATGGCTTAGAAGGGATTATTGCCGCAAAAAAGGAACAGCCCGATCTCATTCTTTTGGATATAAAAATGCCCCAGTTAAATGGTTATGAGGTTGTGCAGAAACTTAAAAAAGCAAAGGAAACCTCCAAAATCCCAATTGTCGTTATGACAGCTTACGAATTTGACAAAACTAAGACTGAAATATTAAGCTTGATAGAACAGCAAATTTCAAAACCATTTTCAGTCGATATGATATATTCCAAAATTAAAGAAGTATTAAAAGAGGTATAAATTAAAAGAGGTATAAAAAATGTCAAAAGGTAAAATTTTAGTTGTCGACGACGAACCAGACATCTCTAATTTAATTAAATTTACCTTAGAGAGAAGGGGATATAAGATTATCTTAGCCAAAAATGGGCAGGATGCAATGAATATAGCAAAAAAAGAACAACCTAAATTAATTTTACTTGATGTGATAATGCCAGTTATCAATGGATATGAAGTATGCAGGTTACTAAAAGAATGTGCTGAAACAAAAGATATTCCGGTTATTATGTTATCGGGGAAAACTCAGAAAACAGAGATAGAACATGGATTAAAGGTGGGGGCTAATAATTATATTTGCAAGCCTTTTAGCCCTAAAGAATTTGCTAATACCATTGAAGAAATTTTTTCAAAAAATTAAAAATGTTAAAAATGCACACTATAGGTTGCTAAGCTCGTTTTAAATAGACAAAGCCAATAGAAGAAGTTTTTAATAAAAGAATAATTGTCACATAAACAAAAGGCAAATTAAGACAAGGACGTTAAGAATGGCCATAGATGAAACAGAAACATGGAAAAAAAATATCACACCAATATTTCCCTGGATTTTGCTGTTAATCGTTACAATAATCACACTATCCATCATAACTACTTCATTTAATGAGAATCCTAAAAATACCCAAGAAGCTGGGGTTGAAAAGAGCAAAGAAGTTAATTTAGAGGCGGAAGAGGACGATGAAATTACAGAAACAGAGAAAATCTCCGTTTCTGACAATAATGACCAAAAATATATTGGCAAAATAAGGATTCTTCTAAACGACCTAAATCTAAGAGATGAACCATCTATAACAGCGAGTGTGATAAAACAACTTAAAAAAGATACCATTTTTTTTGTAATTTCAGATGAAAATGGTTGGTATAAGATCACAGATGAAAAAGAAACGGAAGGTTATGTGGCCTCATCTTCTAAATATGTTGAATTAATTGAGGAATAAGTCTATGAAATCATTTGGTAGGGCGGATGAGTTTTATAGGGTTAAATTAATAACACTTTCAGAGACCCAGCCTGAAGAATTCGATTGGAAAGAAGATGTCCTTTATAGAAATCCGCCAAAAGAATTTACAGTATCTAATGAAATAGAATATCTGGTTATGATAGTTGATAAAAATACGGGTGAAAGTCATCACTCGTATTTTTATAAATTTAAACCAAAAGCTCAAAAAAAATTTGAGCTAATAAAGAAAGATTTAAAAGAGCTGACAAAAATGCAATTTCAAAAAAGATATCATATTTAAAAATATAACGTATGCCTAAATGTAGAAGTGAAAAAGTGAAAACAAGTGATATATAAAAAGATGGCTTAGTTTACATAAGATATATTATCAGGCCTAAAATTAAACATTAAAATACTTCTCTTGGTCTCCCCCTGTGGCAAATATGTCAACTAAACCCAGTAAAAGAATTATTACTGAAAATTTTATAGGGTTAAATTAATAATTAAATTAAAGTTTTCAAATACCCGTGCTGTTTTAGTATTACTAATCTCTCTCTTTTTTTTCTGATATCACTTTTATTTGTAAAATTGCAAACTCTCTCTTTTTATTACAAATAAGCTAGCGTGTTTAGTGTATTTAGCTGGTTAGACGCTCTGAGAGGCCGTTTAAGCGGTTTTTATTGCATTAACAATACTTGGGCTATACGGGTAACTCTTAATTTTCTAAACTACTATAAGCAAACAAGAGATTGACAGAGATCTAATTGCTCTCTTGTCCCAATAACAATTAAAATATCGCCCTCATTTATCTTTATTGATGTCGACGGGTTTGTGTTATAGCTTCCGTTTTTCTTGATAGCTAATACAAGGACTCCTGTTTTGTTTCTAATATTTGCTTCTTCGAGAGTTTTGCTTGCTATGCTTGAGCCACTTTTTACTTCAAGTTCTTCCAATTGAAATTTTAAATCCTCACCATGGGTAACTATGTCCAGATAATCAGAAGTTATCGGTTTAATCACTAGAGCCGCCATTCTTCTTCCGCCAATTATTGCAGGCGATATTACTCTATTTGCCCCAGCTTTTTTTAATTTTTCCTCTGATTCCTCAAAGTTTGCTCGTGCAACGATAAAAATGTTTGGGTTTAAGGCTCTTGCGGAAAGTGAAACAAAGACATTGTCAGCATCTGTATCTACAGCTGCAATTAATCCTTTTGCTTTAGCAATACCGGCCAATTCCAATACCTTGTCGTTTGTAGCATCTCCTTCAACAAATAATAAATTTTCTTCGTCAAGCTCGAAGATGGCCTCAGGATTATTTTCTACTACAACAAAAGGAATTTTTGTTTTCTTAAATTCTTTGACAACTTGACTGCCAACCCTCCCGTAACCACAGACAATATAGTGATTTTTTAAACTTTCAATTTTCTTTTTCATCCTTTTCTCCCCCACTATTCCTTTTAAATGACCTTCAACTAAAAATTCAATAGTTGCGCCTAAAGCATATATTCCCGTGCCAACGCCGCCAACTATTAAACACAGGGTAAATATTTTACCGGCTGCAGAGAGGGGCGCAACTTCGCGAAACCCAACTGTTGAAATTGTAATAATTGTCATGTAGAGGGCATCAAATAATGACCACCCTTCTATTGATGAATAGCCAAATACGCCTGAGATTAACACAATAAAAAAAATAATCAGAGCCAATCTTAACCTGGAAACTATATTTAAATTATTATGGTATTTATATTCCTGTACTCCCAAATCCGTTACTTCCCCTTATAGTGCTGTCAAGTTCAGAAACCACTTTAAAAGAAGGAGTTTCTACTTTTTGTATTACCAGCTGACAGATCTTGTCTCCTTTTTTTACGGCGAAAGTCTCTTTTTTGTCTGTATTGATGGCAATTACACATATCTCGCCCCTATACTTTGAATCAATCAAACCAGGCGTATTTAATATACTGAGCCCGTGTTTAATTGCCAAGCCGGAGCGTGGCTGAACAAATCCAGCATATCCACCGGGTATTGAAAGGGCAATTCCTGTGGGGACAAGAACTCTTTCACCCGGTTTTATATCGACATCGATTCTACTAAACAAATCGCAGCCAGCGTCGCCATCGTGTGCCGGTTTGGGTGTTTGTAAGTCCTTATCTAAAAGTTTAAGTTTTATTTCCATTAAAATATCTCCCATTAAATAATATTTATTAATTTTTACCCGCGTAATTCTGTCGGTACAAAACGAAGGCATTCCTCGGTTAAATTAATAAGCAGTTCTCTTTTGTATGGCTTTGTTTCCATCAATTTTGGGTCTAATGTTACTTTGGGATTATACTGTTGTAAATAATAGTGCTGCGCTTTTCGGTTGCCCAAATATTGAGCTATTTCAATTACATCTTCTTTTTCGGCTAGTTTAGGAACTACCGTAGTTCTGAATTCATGAGAAATGCCTGAATTTACTATTAAATCGATGCTTTTTTTAATTTTTTCGATATTGACGCTGACGCCAGCTGCTTTTGAATATTTTCTGAAGCTTGACTTAACATCCATTGCAATATGATCAACTAATTCTTCTTTAATCAATCGGGAGAGAACCCGAGGCCGGGTCCCATTGGTATCCAGTTTTACTGAATAGTCCATCTCTTTTAATATGGATAAGAAATCTTCTAATCCATATTCTATGGTAGGTTCTCCCCCGGTGATTATCACACCATCAAGCCACTTTTTCTTTGTTTCCAGATGTTGCCTTACTTTTTCCCACGAAAGCAAAGATTGTTTTTTTGGAGAAAGCACAAGTTCCGGGTTGTGACAAAAAGGACATTTAAAGTTACATCCTCCAACAAATAAAACGCATGCAACCCTCCCCACCCAATCAAGCATGGTAACAGGAACTATTCCCCTTAATTCAATTGATGAACTTTCTAAACAGGAACTTACTTTTAACATTTAAGACACATTTCTAAGCTCATCAATATTTGGGATAACACCCAACCAAGATTTCATTTCTTTTCCAATTTCATCCGTTACGACTATTGACGGAGCAGACATCACTCCATAAAAAGCAGCTTCAGCTAAACCATTAACTTCACCAATATCATAAAGTTCTACATCATTAAGCTGAGCGGCTAGCGCTTTGGCCTCCGGACACTTTGGGCAGTCCGCTTTCACAAAAAGTTTTATTTTCATCATTATTACCTCCTTCTAAATTAGTTCGAATTCTATCTTTGATTTCAGCAACTTTTCCCTTATTCCACGTGGAAACCTTTGAAAAGTATCCAACAATTCTAGTGATGCCATAAACGTTATCTGAATCACAAAGAGGACAATTTTTTAAAAGCCCCCTAGAGGTTTTGCAGCAATTATTACAAACTGTAAATTCAGGACTAAACGCAATTTGGGAAGCATTGGTATTTTTAAATGTTTTTACCACAAAACTCTTTATTGCAGCTGGGTCCGGTTCATGCTCGCCAAGCCATATATGCACTATTGCTCCAGCTTCAATTAAAGGATGAAAGAGACTTTGTTTTTCAACTCTTTCAATATAATCAACCTCTGCATCAACAGCAATGTGAACACTATTAGTGTAATAGTACTCGCCATTTTCAAGACTTCCCTTGATAACTTTTCGTGTTTGGCGAGGATAATATTTCATATCTAATTTTGCTAATCTATATCCGCTCGATTCGGCAGGAGATTCTTCAAGTATCATATTGATTCCATATTGTTCAGATAAATTTTTGCACTTTAAGTTCATATGAGAAATTACTTTTAATCCAAACTTTAAAGCTTCATCGGATTCATGAAGTTGTTTACCTGTATGAGCTTCAACCATTTCATTTAGCCCAAGGAGACCTACTAAATAAGTTAATCGTTCAATTTTTAAATATGGATCACCGTCTTTAGACGCACTCAGCATTGCAAGTGGACCATTTTTACCAAGATCAAGCAGACTTTTTATAAACTCCTTTTTTTGTAAGTGTGCTTTTGCAACAAGTTCAATGGCTTTATCGATCTCCATAAAAAACAGTTGATCATTATCTTGTGCTTTATAAGCTATTCTTGGCAGGTTAATCGTTACATTTTGAAGTGCGGAAAAACGCATTTTTTCAGGAGTTTTTGTTTCTTTTAAATCTGAACCTTTCAGTCTCAGTTTTAACCGGCAACACTGTGAAACAGTTACTTCGTCTCCTCTATCGAAAACAAAGTAAGTAATTCCTTGTTTACTTGCTAATTTACAAGCTAAATCTAAGAATTCTTCATGCCCTTCAGTTTCAAAAAAGTCTTTGTTTATGTGAAGTAATGGTTTAGGAAAGACAAAAGTTTTACCCACAGCATCGCCTTCCAGATAAATCTCAAACATGGCTTTTAAGAACATCTGAGCTTCTTTTTCGTATTCCTTATAAGTTTTACCCGTAAATACTCCTCCCGGGCCAACAGCTTTTGTATCTCTAAAATGAGCGGGTATATTCCAGTAAAGATTAAAGTCAGTAAATACAACCTGAGAACCTCTTGCGCCAGCCAATTGATTAAATTCGTAAATTAACATTTGAGCTAATTGCTTTATTTCATCATATGACCGGCCAACCATATAAGGAGCAAAAAACATATTTACAGCTTCCCACCCAATTGCACCGGCATAATGTGACTGTAACGAAGAGGCCATTTTCACCATATGTCCTATAAGAACTTCGGCATGTTTGGCTGGTTTTGAAGAACTGGTAATATTGGGAAGGCTTAGGCCATATTTTTTAATATATTCAAGTGAGTGCCCTCCGCAATACGGCCTCACAATAAAACCAAGGTCATGAATATGAATGTCTCCTACAAGGTGGGAAAGTGCCACATCTTCGCTATATACTCGTCTCAACGCAAACTCTTTAAGAATCGATTCGGCAATGGTTAAATTTATCGATTCCGGATTATGTGTCGTATTGCTGTTCTCTTTGTTTGGATTAAAGATGATTTGTTCAACATCATACATCGGAAGACCCAAGTGAGAATGTTTCTTGTGTGCAATAGTAAGGCCGCGTTGTATTAATTCAATGTCAATAAGTTCTCTAATAATACTCGTTGTTACCTCAGAAAGATTGCTGTTTAAAATCTTTTGCTCAACAACATCGGCAATTCCCTTAGCTAACTCGCTAGCTAAGTTAGTCTCTTTGATCAGGGATTCTATTATTTTCTCTTTGTTCCAGCCATTTATTTCCTGTTGTGATGCTGTGCTTACCAACAGTGCGATATCTGTGGTATCATCTGGTCTATCCGGCAAATTTTTTATTACACTGATTACTCTTTTCGACATAAGCAAATCCTCCCATAATATAATTTTTTTACTGTAGCTTTTCAAGTTCAGCCATAAACTCATCTATATCTTTAAACTCTCTATAAACCGACGCAAACCGAATATAAGCAACCTTGTCTATCTTTTTCAGATGTCTTAAAATCATCTCTCCCAGCTCTTGAGATGAAATTTCGTATTTAAATTCATTTTTGAGTTGTGTTTCAATATCCGATACCATTTTTTCAAGCCTTGATGCTGTAACATGCCTTTTCACTGTTGCTCGGCCCAATCCGGCAATTAGTTTTCCTCGATTAAACGGTTCGCAAGTTCCATCTTTTTTTATGACTGTAAGCGGAATTTCTTCTATTCTTTCAAATGTTGTAAATCGCTGAGAACATTTAACGCATTCCCGTCTTCTGCGAATTGCATCATCGGAATCTGTTGCTCTTGAATCAACTACTCTGGTGTCTAAACTTCCGCAAAATGGGCACTTCATGCTTTTCCACCGTTTCTCCACAATCTATCCACAATATATTGTGGATAGATTTCATAGAAATTCTATATATAGTATGTATTATCGGCAACTACTTGAAATTTGTACAGCTTTTTTTAATTTTTTTTTAATTTTGTATCTCTTGCCTACCATAATAGCCTTAAAAATTTTTTAAACCGAACGGATGTTTGCATATAAATTATTCTACTGTTATAATTTTTTAAAAAGTTAAAGGTGGTATTGGTGAATAACAAAAAATCTCTTACTAAAAGACAACAGCAAATACTTGATTTTATTTTGGCCGAAATCCATAAAAAAGGATATCCCCCATCTGTACGTGATATTGGCAAAGCTGTTGGTCTTTCATCAACCTCAACCGTTCACAGTCATCTCTCATCGTTAGAAAAAAAGGGATATTTACGTCGAGATCCAGCTAAACCAAGAGCTATCGAAGTTCTTGGTTTTAGAGAAGCGGAAATCGGGCTTCCCCCAAGTAAAATTAGAAGTGTTCCGGTTGTTGGTCGAATTGCGGCGGGCACACCGCTTTTAGCCGAAGAAAATATCGAAGATACCTTTCCTCTTCCTGCTGATATGGTTAAAGACAATGCATTCATCTTAAAAACAAAAGGCGATAGCATGGTTGGTGCTGGAATATTTGAAAATGATTATCTGGTTGTAAGACAACAATCTACCGCGCAAAATGGTGATATAGTCGTTGCCTTGCTTGGAGAAGAAGCAACTGTCAAAAGATTTTACAAAGAGAAGGACAGGATAAGACTTCAACCTGAAAATCCGGCTATGGAACCGATATTCAGCCAAGATGTAATTATTCTAGGTAAAGTAACTGCTCTGTTGCGACTTCTTTAAATTATTTGTTCGATGTTTTTATTTTCCCTTAAAAATTTTTTAAATCCGAGTAGGTAAATTTCTGGAATTTCAATCACTAAAATATTCCCGTCTGAAAATTTTTTCTTTGAAATGACCCTTCCTAATTGATATACCTTTTGAAAAATTTTGTTTTCATTGTAGGGTATTTTTAAAGTAATCTTCACAGCATTTTGAGTTATAATTTCGTCAATTTTCTTAAGTAAAATTTCAATATTTAAATTTTTAAGTGCGGAAATATACAGCGCATCGGGAAATTTTCTTTTTATCCTTTTTAGTAATCTTTCGTTAATAGCATCTATTTTATTAAAAACATTTATTTGTGGTTTTCCGGTTGCCCCTATATCACTTAAAATATTTTCAACTGCCGCTATCTGTTCTTCCATCATCGGAGAACTTAAATTTATTACATGCAAGATTAAATCTGTTTCCCTAATTTCATCTAAAGTTGATTTAAATGAAGCTATTAATTGATTGGGAAGATTGCTGATAAACCCAACCGTATCCGAGATAACTACTTTCTGTTTGCTTGGAAGAATAAGTTTTCGTGAAGTAGAATCCAAGGTGGCAAACAATCTATCTTTAACAAGGACGTCAGCACTGGTTAAAACATTTAAAAGAGTTGATTTGCCCGCGTTGGTGTAACCGACAATTGATATAAGAAAAATTTGATTTTTCTTGCGTTGTTTCCTTTGCAAAGAACGTCTTTTGTCGAGTTCTTCAAGTTCCTTTTTTAAGTGTTGGATTCTTTGGTTAATCTTTCTTCTATCAACTTCAAGTTTTGTTTCGCCTGGGCCGCGTGTTCCGATTCCCCCACCCAACCTTGAAAGTTCCATGCCTTTTCCTTTTAATCTAGGTAATCTATAGTTTAATTGAGCCAGTTCTACTTGAAGTTTTCCTTCGTTGGAGTGAGCGTGTCGAGCAAAAATATCTAAAATAAGAGCAGTTCGATCGATAATTTTTAAGTTAATTATTTCTTCTAAATTACCCTGCTGGGAAGGCGTTAGGTTATTATTAAAAATAATAGAAGTTGCTCCCAGCTTTTTAGACAGATTTGCTATTTCTTTTGCTTTTCCAATACCGATATAGGTTTTTGGATGGGGTTTTTCGCGTTGTTGAATTAACTTCCCCACAACTTTTGCTCTCGCGGTTGCCGAAAGTTGTTCTAACTCCCGAATAGAATCCTCAATTTCCCAAATTTTTTGACTTGGTTGCTGAAGCGTAACTAAAATAACTTTTTCTTTTAGGGTTTGCTGTGCTCCGTTAAACGATTTCATAACACCTTATTAAATTAATTATAATGAGTTCTCGATGCGTTTTAATGCTTCGATTAATCGATCATCCTTAACACTCAAAGAAATCCTTACATAGCCCTCGCCCGAGGGTCCGTAAGCATTCCCGGGGGAAATAACCACTCCAGCACTTTCCAAGATGTGGGTCGCGAAACTTGCAGAAGTATATTTATCCGGAACTCTGACCCAAACATATATAGTTGCTTTGGGAACTGTAAACCCTAAATTCATCTTTCTTAAAGCTTCAACCACCATATTGCGGCGCTTTGCATATAAAGAACATATCTGTTTAACACAATCCTGAGAACCTTCGAGGGCCGCTATTCCAGCATATTGAATGGCGTTAAAAATACCTGAGTCAACATTGGTCTTAACTCTTCCCAATGCTTCAATGCCCATTTTATTCCCAATAGCAAAGCCAATTCTCCAACCTGTCATATTGTAAGTTTTTGACAACGACTGAAATTCAATTCCAACATTTTTTGCCCCTGGAACCTCTAAAAAGCTTGACGGAACATATCCATCATAAGCAATTTCAGAATAAGCATTGTCGTGACAGACTAATATGTCGTATTTTTTTGCAAAAGCAACAACTTCCTCAAAAAATTCAAGCGACGCTGTCGCTGAAGTTGGATTATTTGGGTAATTTATAAACATTATCTTTGCCCTTCTTGCAACTTCCTTATTAATTTTTGTTAAATCAGGCAGATAATTATTTTTAGAAAGAAGGGGCATGTAGTAAGGCTTTCCGCCTGCTAAAATTGTCCCTACTTTATAAACAGGATAACCTGGATCTGGAATTAACGCTATGTCTCCGGGATCTATAAATGCTAAAAATATATGCGCTATCCCCTCTTTTGAGCCAATTAAGGGTAAAATTTCCGAATCGGCCTCAAAGTTCAAGTTGAACCTGTTTTTACAAAAATTGGCAATTGCTTCTCTAAATCCAGGCATTCCGAAATATGATGGATACCTATGATTTTCAGGGTTACGCGCTTGCTCACAGAGCATATCTATTATATGAGAAGGTGTTGGCTCAACAGGGTCACCAATACCCAAACTAATCACATCAACTCCTTCAGCCCTTTTTTGAGCTATTTTTTTATCAATTTCAGCAAATAAATACGGTGGTAAATTTTTAATTCGTTGTGCTTGTTTCAATTACAGTCCTCCTGGTTTAAGTAAATTTTTCCGGTAAATATTTCTTTAGCGGGGCCTATCATTGAAACATCATTATTCATAATTTCTATTTCAAGATCTCCCCCTAAAAGATGGACTGAAACTCGTTTTTGAGTTAATCCGAGCTTATTAGCTGCAACTACGGTTGCACATGCCCCTGTGCCACAGGCTAAAGTTTCGCCAACTCCTCTTTCCCATACTCTTAGTTTTATTTCACTTTTGTTAACAACTTGCGCAAATTCTACGTTTGTTTTATTTGGAAATATTTTCATGTTTTCAATTTTTGGTCCAATAATATCTATCGGAACATTAGAAACGTTCTTAACAAAAATTACACAATGGGGATTGCCCGTCGAAACACAAGTAATTTTAAGTTTTTGACTATCAACCTCAATTTCTTCATCAATAAGCTCTTTTTTTTCAATATTTATGGGAATATCAATCGCTTTAAAAGAGAAATTCCCCATATTGACCTTGGCGCCTGCAACTTCCTTGTTGTTAAAGATTAATTGAACATCTTTTATTCCACCCGGCGTTTCTATGCTAACGGTATCTTTAGTAATCAAACATTGATCATATAAAAATTTTGCAAAACAACGGATTCCGTTACCGCACATTTCGGCCATGGTCCCATCTGAGTTATAAAAAAGCATAAAAAACTCCGCTTTGGAACTCATCGGAGGCCTAACAAGTATCACTCCATCCGCCCCTATTCCAAAATGCCTGTTACAAAGCCAGCGTATTTTTTCAGGATTCAGCTCAATTATTTTTTTTAAATCGCTAATTAATATAAAATCATTGCCTGCTCCTTGTGATTTTATAAATTCCAAAACTTTATTCACTTTTCCTCCCAAAATCTAAATTATCTATAATTTCGTTCACAATCAACGATTGTTCCTTCCCGTCAGTATCTATCCACTTTATTCTTTTATCGCGTTTAAACCAGGTAAGTTGCCTTTTTGCAAAATTCTTTGTTCTTTGTTTAATTAATTCTTTAGCTTCGTCTAAGACAATTTGACCATTTAAATAACGGATTATTTCCTTGTATCCAAGCGCTTGAAGAGCTGTTGTGGATTTTAATTTACCAGACGAAACTAATTTTTCGACCTCTTCAACCAGTCCGTTTTTGAACATTTGTTCAACTCGTTTATCTATCTTAGCATAAAGTTTTTCACGATTTAAATTTAGTCCAAAAATTTTTACATTATAAAGCGAGCTCTCTTTTTCCCAATTTTTGTGATAGTCTGCGTATGATTTACCCGTAATGTTAACTATTTCAAGAGCGCGTATTAACCTTCTAATGTTATTTGGATGGATTTTTTTAGCTGCACTGGGATCAAGTTTTGATAATTGTTTGTGGAGAGATTTTGGGTCATCTTTAGCTTGTTTCTCTATATCTTGACGAAAAGTAGACTTCAGTGTTCCTTTGGGGAAACCAAGCTCATCGATTACAGCTTTTATATATAAGCCGGATCCACCAACCAGTATTGGCAGTTTGTCTCTCTGAAGGATGCTGAAAATTGCTTTACGAGCTAATTTCTGATATTCGGCCACACTAAAATTTTCAGTTGGTTCCGCAACGTCTATGAGATGGTGCTTGACTCCTTGCATCTCGTCAGAACTTAGCTTTGCCGTTCCAATAGACATTCCTTTATAAACCTGCATTGAATCGGCAGAAATAATTTCGCCATTATGCTTTTTAGCCAGTTCAATGGCAATTTTGCTTTTACCAACAGCTGTTGGGCCGACTATGACGAGAACTTTTTCCTTAATTGTTTCATCTATTTTCACGGTTCAGTGTTATACCATCTTTCAAAAATTAGATCTCTTTAATTAATTGAGTGCTTCAACTAATTTATCGACAATAATTCGGGCAATTTCCCTCTTTGTCATGCAGGGTAAAGCATCCGGTTTACCTTTCTTGCCAATGATAGTGATTTCATTAACGTCTTCCCCGAAACCAATTCCTGGTTTTGAAATATCGTTTGCAATAATTAAATCAAGATTTTTTTCTTCAAGTTTTTGTTTTGCGTTTTTTATTAAATTCTCAGTTTCTGCGGCAAAACCTATTAATATTTGTCTGTCCTTTATTTTACCTAATTCCCCAATGATGTCCGAGTTACGTTTTAATTTTAAATTAAAAGTAGTTGCCCCGTCTTTTTTTATTTTTTTTGTAGATATTTTACATGGACTAAAATCAGCAACCGCTGCCGACATGATAACCGCATCACATTTGTCGAAGTATCTCAACACTTCGCGGTGTATATCTAAAGCGGTGTTTACCGATATTAAATTGACATTTTGAGGAATCGGTAAACACGTAGGGGTACTTATAAGTGTTGTTTTTGCCCCTCGTTTTATCAATTCATTTGCAATTGCGTACCCTGTTTTGCCGGAGGATTTATTGCCTATAAACCTAACTGGATCAATTGGTTCTCGTGTCCCACCTGCCGTAACTATGATTGAGTAATTTTCAAGATCTTTGCCTCTAGCCAACTCAAACTTAACAGCTTCAACAATAGATTCAACTTCTGCTAATTTGCCTATCCCCTCTTCACCGCAGGCCAATTTGCCATATGCCGGTTCGATTATTCTACAACCAAGACTTTTTAATTGATTTAAACTTTTCTGAGTCACCTCGTTTAAAAACATCTTGTTATTCATTGCTGGGGCAAAAATTATAGGTACGTTTGCGGCAAGGATTGTGGTTGAAAGAAGGTCGTCTGCCACTCCATTAGCTACTTTATTTATAATATTACCGGTTGCAGGAGCAACTAAAATAATATCGGCTTCATCGCTAAGCGAAATGTGATATATATCTTTTTCAGAATTTTCTTTAAATAGTTCAATTGCGACCGGTTGATTTGTTATTGTTTTAAAAGTCAATGGAGTTATAAATTTTGTGGCAGCTGAAGTCATTACTACTTTTACTGTGGCACCATCTTTAATTAATTTTCTTGCTATCTCAATTGCTTTATAAGCTGCAATACTTCCACTTACACCGAAAATAATTGTTTTTTCTTTAAGCATTAGATTACCTTACATCCAGCTAAATATTTAAAACAAATTTTTATTATTTAATTCCGTCTTTTAAACGCTTATAAGTTACTTTTCCTTCGACAATTTCTTTGAGAGCAATATCCAAGGGTTTATATGACTTAAGTTTTTCATTAGCCGGAGCTAAAGCATCTAAGCCCATTCTGTAATCAGAGCTAAGTAATTCATTTATCTGCCTGGCTCGTTTTGCAGATAATATAACCAGCGTATATCTGCTGTCAACTTTTTCAAGTAAATCGTTGAGATTTGGACATAATAACATTCTTTTAATTCCTCCAAATATTATAAAATTATAGTAGTTTTTTTTCTTCGTTCTTGTTCAATAATTTTTACAAGTTTTTCAGTTGTTTTTTTTAAATCTTTATTTACTATTACATAATCATATTTATTCGCAAACTTCATTTCAATTTTAGCTATATTTAAACGGTGTTTAATATCTTCTTCTCCCTCAGTTTTTCTATTGATTAATCTTTCTCTTAATTCTGCAAAGGAAGGTGGCTTTATAAAAATTAAAATCGAGTTAGGGATCTTCCTCTTGATTTTTAATGCTCCCTGAACATCAAGCTCAAGAATTACATCATTTCCGTCTCGAAGATGATCCCTAACCGTGTCTTTAAGTGTTCCATATTTTTTAGAATGAACAGTTGCCCACTCTAAAAACTCATCATTTTTTATTTTCTTATCGAATTCCTCTTCGGATAAGAAATAATAATTTAAATCTGGTCGCTCGCCGACCCGCTTCTTTCTAGTGGTTGATGAAACCGATAGTTCAATATCATCAAACTTTTTCATTATTTCTGAAATTAACGTTCCTTTTCCTGTACCCGAAGGACCAGAAATTACAAATAATTTTCTATCAGCTTTCATTAAGCAAGTTCTTTAGTTAGTTGCTCTTTTTGACGAGACCCAAGTCCAGCAATTCTCCTTGTGCTGCTAATTTTTAATTGCTCCATAATTTTTTGGCTTCTTACTTTACCGATTCCCGGAAGTGAATTTAACAAATCTAAAACCTTCATTCTTCCAACAATAGGGTCTGAGGATTTGTTTAAAACCTCACTTAACGAAACGTTCCCTTTCTTGATTTTTGCCTTTAGCTGCGCTCTCTTTTGACGAGTTTCAACAGCTTTTTTTAATGCTGCCTTGCGATCAGCGTCAGAAAGTTGTGGTAATGCCATAATGTTTCCTCCTTTAGTTTTTTAACTACCAGCGATATTATACATATAACTTTTTAAGATGGCAACCATTAACCTGCTTAAATAAAAATTTTTTCTATTTGCATATTTGCATAAAATTTATACACTATGTAATCCTCTGCTTCCCGGGCTCGATAAAGGTATCTTTTTTTTGCAAAGAGGGCATTGTTTTGGCTCGTAAGATGATGCGGAAATTTTAGCAAGCGAATGAACCGACCCTGTAAAATTTTTTTTCTCACCCCTATCAACCAAGCATGTTATTCCCACAACTTCTGCATTAAAATCATTTACTAAATCGACAATCTCTTTAATTGAGCCACCTTTGGTAATAACATCATCAACGATTAAAACTTTTTCGCCTTCGCGAATTCGAAAACCTCTTCTCAGAACCATCTTATCTCTTACTCTTTCTGCAAATATAAATTTTTTGTCTAAGGCTTGAGCAACTGCAAATCCGAGAACTATACCACCCACGGCCGGCGCCGCAACAACATCAATGGGCAAATCAAAATATGGCTCACTCATAGCGATAGCAACTCGATTAGTGAATGATGGGTATTCAAGCACTTTCATACATTGTATATAGGTATCACTATGATAGCCTGACGATAATTTAAAATGGCCGGTCTTTAATGCCCCATAACTTTTTAATGCTTCTAATAATTCTTCTCTCTCAATCACCTTTTTTAACCCCCTCGATTTCATTTAATATTTTTTTGGCCTTAATTTTGGGATTTTCATCTTTAATAATCGGCCTGCCAATTACCACATAATTTGCCCCAGCAGCTATGGCCTCCGAAGGAGACATTACTCTTTTTTGATCTATTGCGGCTTCACCTTTTGGCCTTATTCCCGGAACAACAATTATTTTATCTTTCCCAATGGCCTGTCTTAAATCTAAAATTTCATTAGGCGAAGACACCACTCCGTCTAAACCGGCCTTCATGGCCATAGTAGCAAGATTAACCACTTGCTCATTAACCTTTTTTTTAATTCCCATATCTGTTAGGTCATTATTGTCTAAACTTGTTAAAATTGTAACGCCTAAAATCGCTGGTGGGCTTATTTTTAACCTTAACGACTCTTCTTTTGTTGCTTCTGCGGCCCATTTCATCATATTAAAGCCTCCTTGGGTGTGAATTGTAAACATGCCAACACCCATCTTGACAATTTCTCTACAAGCTCCAGCAACTTGATTGGGTATATCGTGAAGCTTTAAATCCAAAAAAACATTAGCTCCTGTTTCTTTAATTGCTTTTACTACACCGGGCCCTTCCGCCAAAAAAAGCTCTAAGCCAACTTTAAATAAATCAACTTGATCTTCAAGTTGATGGCAAATTTTTAAAGCTTTGTCTTGTGATGAAACATCAAGCGCCACAATTAAAGGATTTTTTTTCATACTTTCACTTGCCCCACTATATCTGATATATCACTAATATCTTTTATTGTTAAAAATTCTTCGAGTTCTTCTATTAGTTTAATTGTAGCTTCCGGGTCTATAAAATTGGCAGTTCCAACAGCTACTGCTTTTGCTCCTGCCAGGAAGAACTCCAACGCATCATAACAATTCATTATACCGCCCATACCAATTATCGGAATATTTATTGCTTTCGATATCTTCCAGACCATCCCCACCGCAACGGGCTTTATAGCTGGCCCAGATAAGCCACCTACAATATTTGCAAGCTGCGGTTTAAATGATTGGGGATCGATAGCCATTCCTAAAATTGTATTTATTAAAGATACGGCATCAGCTCCCGCGTCTTCAACACCCTTGGCAATTTCGTCAATATTACCAACATTGGGAGACAATTTAACAATAAGCGGAAGCTTTGTTGTCTTTCTGACTGCTGAGGTTAATTTTATAGCTGATTTGACATTTAAGCCAAAAGATAATCCGCCGGACTTTACATTTGGACATGAAACATTAAGCTCAATGCCTTTTACCACATCTTTCTCTGAAAGTTGTTCGACAACGGCAACATATTCTTCAATCGTGTTTCCGGCTACATTAACTATTACCGGTACATTAAATTTTTTAAGAAATTCCAAGTCTTCGGCAATAAAATTTTTGACACCTTTATTTTGAAGTCCTATTGAATTTAACATTCCACAAGGGGTTTCATAAACGCGCGGTCCAGGATTTCCCGTTTGTTTTTTAAGAGTTACCCCTTTTGTTACAATTGCGCCAAGTTTTGACAAATCAATAAAGTTTGAATATTCCAATCCACTTCCAAATGTACCAGACGCAGTCATTACTGGATTTTTCATTTTAATTCCGGCAATTTCTACCCTTAGGTTTGGTTTCAAATTCATACCTTTCTAATCCCAAATAATTTCAGAAGCATCAAAGACTGGTCCGTCGGCGCAAACCCGCTTATAACCATTTATAGTGTTACAAACACAAGAAAGACAGGCTCCTATTCCACAAGCCATCCGTTCTTCAAGAGATATAAAACAAGGTACCTTATTTTGCTTCGCAATTAAAGCAACTTGTTTCAACATTGGTTCCGGCCCGCAGGCAAAAATCGTATCAGGTTTTTTGCTCTGCTTTAAGTAATCTAAGAGCAACTCAACAGTCGTGCCCTTTAACCCAAGACTACCATCATCTGTTGAGTAATGAATTCTATCAGCAATCTTTTCTTGTAACGAAAAATCAATAACTTTTTTATAATTGGCAAAACCAATTAACATATCAAAAATGATTTCTGTCGAATAAAGTTTCTCCGCCAAAAAAGTCAGGGGAGCAATTCCTATTCCACCCGATACAAGGAGCACTTTTTTGCAATTATTGGAAAGTTTAAATCCATTGCCAAGAGGGCCAATTATATCTAAATAACTATTAACTTCAGCTTCAGCAAGCGACTCGGTCCCCTTGCCAACAACTTGAAAAAGAATTTCAAAAGTCTCCTTGCTTGCTTGTCTGTACACGCTGAAAGGCCTTCGTAAAATAAAACTCTTTCCTTTTCCGCATTCAACATGCACAAATTGACCCGGGATTGCACTCGATGCAATTTCCGGGCACAAAAGCGACAACTTAAAAATACTCGGCGCTACCTGTTCTTTATTTAAAATTTTAGCTTTCACATGAGCCATCAATTAACACCAGCGTTATAATAATTTTGAATTTCCTTAGCGTCAACCTATCCATCTTTTCTAAGCTGCAAAATAGCTTCTTTTTTACGTTTACTTATCTGGGTCTTCGTTAATTTTAAACAATTAGCCTTCTGTTTTCGACAACTACATTTCCTTTAACAATTAAATAGTCAGCTGCTCCATTAAGCTCCCAGTTATTAAAAGGTGAATTTTTGCTTTTAGACAGGAAGGTATTTGTATCAATCTTAACTTTAGCCTCACTATTTATAATTGTAATATCTGCATCGCTTCCAATAGATAGTGTCCCTTTGTCTATATTTAAAATTTTGGCGGGCATAACTGTTAATTTAGAAATAAGATCCGATAAATTCAATATATTTTTTCCTACAATTTTGGTTAACATTAGAGGCAGAGTAGTTTCCAATCCAATCATACCAAAAGGAGCAAGCGCAAACTCAACATTCTTTTCGTAAATTGCGTGTGGGGCATGGTCGCTCGCAATAGCATCTATCACGCCCTCTGATAGTGCCCTGTTAAGAGCTTCTAAGTCATCCTTCCCTCGCAACGGCGGATTAACCTTATAGTTGGTATCATACTCAAGCAGTGTCTCGTCCGTTAAGATTAGGTGATGAGGTGCCGCATCACAAGTAATTTTTAAACCCCGTTCTTTCGCTTCTTTAATCATTCTAATCGACCCTTTAGTGCTAACATGGGTAAAATGAATTTGAGCATTTGTGAGTTCGGCTAATATTATGTCTCTCGCAATTGAAACCTCTTCAGCTGCTGACGGTATTCCTTTTAATCCCAGAATTGTCGAGTAATAGCCTTCATTGACTTGACCTCTTTTGGATAATTCTTGGCACTCCGGGTGTGAAATTAACGAAATGTTAAACATCTTGCTATACTCAAGAGCCCGGCGCATAACTTCACTATTTTGTACGCAATTACCGTCATCAGAAAAAGTTATCGCACCCGAACTTTTAAGTATTGCCATTTCTGCTAATTCTTTGCCCTCGAGCTTTTTTGTTATAGCTGCCACAGGATAAACATTAATTAAACCTACTTTTCTTGCCGTTTCAAGTATCATTTCCGTAACTGCCGGATTATCATTTACAGGTTCCGTGTTTGGCATACACGCAATTGAAGAAAAACCTCCCACCGCAGCAGCCTTACATCCACTTTCAATTGTTTCTTCATCTTCTCTTCCCGGTTCTCTTAAATGAACATGCATATCAATTAGCCCGGGTGAAACAATTTTTCCTTGAGCGTCAATTATTTTATGACCATTAGCTTTTATATTTTTTCCGATGGATGCTATCTTCCCGTCTTCTACTAAAACGTCTAAAACATCATCGATGTTATTTGCAGGGTCAATTACTCTCCCCTTTTTAATTAGTAATTTTTTCAAATTCTCCGCCTCCTAGTAAAACATAAAGCACGGCCATTCTAACTGCTACACCGTTAACAACCTGATCTGTAATAACAGCTTGTGGCATATCTGCAACTTCGTAAGAAATTTCGATTCCCCTATTCATCGGGCCCGGATGCATTATTAAAACATTTTTTTTGGCTTTTTTGAATCTATTAAAATTTAAACTGTATAAATTTGTATATTCCCGTATGGATGGGAACAAACTTTCCGTTTGTCGCTCCAATTGAATTCGCAACATATAGATAATGTCGAATTTACCGATAACTTTATCAAAATCGTATTCAACCTTTGCTCCCATGGCCTCTGCTTCCATGGGAATTAATGTTGGAGGGCCAACGAGAGTGACCTTTGCTCCCATTTTAGTTAAGGCTAGCGTATTTGACCGAGCGACCCTACTATGAGCAATGTCTCCGACAATTCCTACATGAAGACCGTTAATTCTACCAAGCTTTTCTTTAATGGTATACAGGTCAAGCAATGCTTGAGTAGGGTGTTCGTGAGCTCCATCACCAGCGTTTATTACATTAGCGTTAATGTTTTTAGCAAAAAAATGAGGAGCTCCAGCCGAAGGATGTCTAATAATAACCGCATCAGCTCCAAGCGCCTCTATTGTTTTTGCAGTATCCCTAAGGGACTCACCTTTAGTTAAACTACTGTTCTTTGCGGAAATATTTACGACATCAGCGCTCAATCGTTTTGCTGCTAATTCGAAGGAAATTCTTGTTCGTGTGCTAGGTTCGACAAATAAATTTACAACTGTTTTTCCGCGTAAGGTAGGAACTTTTTTAATATCACGAGCTAATATCTCTTTGAAAGATTCTCCCAACTCGAGAATACATTGGATCTCTTCCTTTTTTAGTCCTTTAATGCCAAGTAAATCTTTTTTCTCAAATGCCATTTAATCCTCCGTCAAAAAAATCCTCACTTTAAATGAGGATTAATTAATATCTTCACGTATATCTACCGAATCTATCTGGTTTTCTTCTTTTAAATTGACCCAAACGCGTTCCTTCTGTGATGTCGGAATATTTTTACCAACATAATCAGCGCGAATAGGCAACTCGCGGTGCCCTCTGTCAACTAATACGGCTAGCTGAATACTCGTCGGGCGACCAAAATCTATAATCGCATCTAACGCAGCTCTTACGGTTCTGCCCGTAAACAAGACATCATCAACTAAAATTATATTTTTTCCAGAAACGTCAAAGGGGATTTCGGTTCTTGAAACACGATGAGGTATTAGTCGATTGGCTACATCGTCCCGATAAAAAGAAACATCTAAAATACCCATGGGAACTGATTTTTTCTCTATTTTTTCAATGTATTTGGTTAATCTTTGAGCCAGATATATGCCCCGGCTTTGGATACCTACTAACGCTATTTTTTCAGCTCCCTTGTTTTTTTCCACAATCTCATGGGCAATCCTCTTTAATGCCCTTTTTATCGTGGCCTCATCCATTATTAATTTTTTCTTTTTAAACTTCATTTCATTCATTTAATCTCCTGAATAAAAAAAATACCCTCCGATATCATTAAAGGTAAGGTATTTCGTTAAACTTTTCTAAATTATTTTTTTTCAAATCACTCTGCTCCTTCCTGATCTCTCGGGACCAGTTTAAAGGTTAAGTTATATTATCAATTTTATTGTGTAATGTCAACAGATAGCATTAACCTTAATTTTTGACCTATTTTTAGTTACTTGTTAACTTTTGTATTTATCAATCATTCAATCAATAAACCCTAAAAACTCGCACCTTATAGTCGTGTTTTTTTATTTAAGCTCAATCATTTCAATAGAAGAAGTTTCGCAATCCAGAAACAAAAGTCGATTCCTTAAGGGTTTCCCAATCTTTAAAAGAATTTTAACAACCTCTTGAGCTTGAAGAGCGGCAACTAACACTGGGGTAACAACTGGAATACCTAAAGATACCTCCACCCCTCTTTCTTCTTTTCGAAAGAAGCTGTCAATTAAATCCAACCCGGGGTCTTCGGGAAAGATAGTGGATATTTCTCCAATAAAACCTGCAATTGCACCATGTATTAAAGGAATTTTTAATTCTTTAGCGGCTTTTTGAAGAGCCAAACGCGTAGAAAAAGTATCCAAAGCGCTAACTATTACATCACTATCCTTTAAAATTTTCTTAAATTCCTTTTCGCCGGCTTTTATTTGATAAGGGCAAACTTTGACAGAGGAATTAATTTTAGCCACTCTCTTAATAGAAGATATAGTTTTCTCTTCTCCAATATTTTCTTCGGTCACTAAAAGCTGCCTATTTAAGTTGCTTTCCTCAAAAATATCTCCATCAATAACCAGTATTCGGCCAACTCCAAAGCGGGCCAAAAGCTCAACAACGGTTCCTCCTAAACCACCTAACCCCACTACGGCAACTTTTGATTTAAGTAGTTTAATTTGACCTTTGATGTTAATTGTTCCAATATTACGCAAATATCTTCGAGGAATAGTTTCATTTTCAAGAGCCATAATTTCAACTTGATAACCATAAAGATTAAATGAGATGGCAATTTTTTGCACCTCTTTAAGAGAAATGCTGTTTACCAGGGTCCCATTCGATACTTTGATCTTTTTAAAATGTTTTTTTATCTCAATAATAATTTTTTCTTTTCCATGGTCATCCATATTTTTTCGCCTTATTTTCTTTGCTATCCTCCTCCAACTGGTGGGAAGAGAGCCACTCTATCTCCATCTTGAAGCACTTGCTTTGAATCAGCGTTTCTCCCGTTAATTATTATTATATGAACATCCTTTTCGGGAATATTAAATTTATTTAAAAGACTTGCAATCGTTGTCCCCTCCTCAATCTCTACAGTTGAAAATTGAGGAATCTTGTTTTTTTCGGCATATTTTATAAGTGTGGCGTAAAACCGCAATTCTATTTTCATTTTATGCCTCAATTTTAGAAAAAGGCCTGGCGTACGCCAGGCCTTTTTCTCTCTAGTCTTCGTGCACGCTGTCTAAATCTTCGTTGGAAACATCAAACACCGTGTTGTGAGGCGGCAGCTTCTCCTTGGTCATAAAGAGAGGTAATCTATCATGTGCCTTGGTAAAACCAACCCTCTTATTGAAGTCCCGCTCCGTCTGAAGCACTTTTTTGCCCAGTTTCGTTACATCATCACCTGTAAGTTTCAAACCATACATAGCATTCAGCATATCAACTACAGCTGGATTAGCACGTTCATTTGTGAGGGTTGCAAAAGCAACAAAGAGACATAGCCCTGTGCAGTCAGTCGCGGCAGTTGCAACCTGAAAGGCCTTGGAAAGATCCGCTTTTCCTTTTGGATCCAGCGGGTCAACTTTCCCGCCACACCCGGCAATCTCCATAGCTATAACGTAACCGGCAGTGTGGTCAGCGCCCATCGGAGATGTGGCGTAAGTAACTCCTGTGCCCTTCGTGGCCCTTGGGTCGTAAGCAGGCATTCCCTGTCCTTTAACCTGGGGCACACGTTCAATGCCATAGACTTTTCCGAGGCAAGTACAACCGCTCCCCACAATTTTTCCTAAGGGAGATCCTTTTTCGGCCTCTTTAAGAAGGTTGATAGCGCCTTCCCCGTCGCCGAAAGAAATTATTCCGGCCTCCATGGCCACTCCGATTGTGTCACCCATCTCTATGGTATCCAACCCGATGTCATCACAGAGTCTGTTTAGTCGGGCAACGATGTCGAGGTCACCAATACCACAGTTGGCCCCCAAGGCCCAGATACTCTCGTACTCAAAACCACCGGTTATTTCAGTTCCATCCTCAAGTTTGTAAACGTTGGAGCAGTCAATTATGCAACCCGGTGAACAAGGATGGGTGGGATTTCCTTTTCTCTTAAGGATGATCTCCCTCATCGTTTCCCCACTGATATTATTTGCTTCCTCAAAACGGCCGCTGGAGAAATTTTTTGTAGGAAGCGCTCCGGCTTCGTTTAGGATATTGATGAGAATAGCCGTTCCGTAAAGAGGTAGCCCTTCACCGCTAATTGAGTCTTTTTTAAGGGTATCGGCAAAAACCTTGGCTGCCTTGTTAAAGGAATCTTTATCTTTAATGTTGACTCCTGGCGCGTCTGTTCCGTCAACCACAATGGCTTTTATCCCCTTGGAGCCCATTACCGCACCAAGCCCTCCTCTTCCAGCTTGCCTGGTTGGAACGCCATCAATATCAGTAACCGAAATATTGGCCGCGGCCATCTTGGCTTCACCAGCCGGGCCTATGCAAGCAATAGCTACTTTCTCGCCATATTTTGCCCGCAGCTTTTCAACGGCGTTATATACCAGTTCGTTCTTTAATTCGTTAGACGGTTTAAGAGTAGCGCCATCTTTATTGACCAATAAAACATAAGATTCGCCATCTTTCGCCTTGCCTTCGATAATTATCCCCGCAATCTGTAATTTGGCGAGTCTTACGCCCAGCGTTCCTCCAACGTTTGATTCCTTAATCCCTCCGGTAAGAGGACTTTTTGCCCCAAAAGAAACCCTACCCGAATTCGGGCAATTTGTCCCTCCCAATAAACCAGGGGCAATCACTAACTTGTTTTCTTCACCCAACGGATGACATAATGGATTTACTTCTGCCGCCACTACGGCTGAAGTAAATCCTCGTCCGCCCAGTCCATCATATTCCTTGGAAACATCCTCCAATTTTACTTCTTTTTTTGTTAGATTAACCCTTATTATTTTTGACATGCCATGCCTCCTTTTTCCTAATAAACCACCTAAAAAAATTTGTTCTAAAATTCAAATTATCTAAGACTAACCACTTTCCTAAAAAACAAAACTGAACTCGGAGCACTTAGTTTAATTTTAATCCTTTCATATTGAAAAATATTCTTAATAGATTTATCGGCACAACCCAATAAATTCTTTATTTTTTTAAAGAAAGCGAAAATGTTTCCCATAAAACAAACTATTACCGCAAACAAGTCAGACAACATACCTTCTTAAGCAAACAAAAAACTGAAGTTATCAATATCTTACCTGAAATTCTTCAAACTCACCCTTATAACCTTCCTTCTTAACCTTAACATTAGTTACCTTAGCTGAGGGCGGACCTTGATATACCAAATCAATAACTTTTTTAACATCTTTTTCTTCACCTTCCAAAATCATTTTAACCGAGCCGTCAGACGCGTTCTTTACCCAACCAATTACTTTATTGTTTTCGGCAATCTCCTTGGTATATGAACGAAAATACACTCCTTGAACCTTTCCGGTAACTTTTACATAAACACAAACTTTTGCCATATTTTCACCTTGAAACATTTACATTTTATAGTTTCAACTATTCACTCTTGTTGATTGATAATAATGATTAAAACTTTTAATTAACGCCTGCTGATTTATCGCTATTACTTATATCGATTAACGGTAAACCTAAATAGCTCAACTTGTTCATCAGGGTTAATGCACGCTTTTTGCCTGGCTATATCAACTTGTTTTTTGGCGGTTTCAATACCTTCAATATCCGGTAATAGAAGACCTGTTCTGAACCCTGACCTCACAATGACTCCATATTTTTTAGGATTTAAATAACTTTCATCCGGAATTAATTCAGAGGGATTTAAAATATCAACTGAATAGGTTAAATTGGTTAATTCAGATTCGGTAAGAGGAGAAAATCTTGGATCAGAGGTCGCTGCTTGTGCTGCATTTTTTATAATTTCTTCTGCAATATTTTTTTGGCAAGGGAAAGTCGTGCCTACGCAACCCCTAAGTGTCTTACCACGCTTTATGCTTATAAAAACCCCTGCTTTTTTATTTAAAAGTTCTTTAGTCAAGTCGTTTGGTGGATTTAACATCTTTCCTTTTTTTATATAATGCTCAACCGCACTACGAGCTAACTTTACGGGATTGCTCTCTTTTTTTCTAAGTTCCTTTATTCTTGCAGATTCTTCAGCCATTATCTTTGTTAAAAAACTCTTCTCTTTATCTTCTTCAACTGGCGTAACCATGGCAACCATATAACCCACACCAAAAGGTCCTTCGTATGACAATACTTGCGACTTAGTCCTCCATCCATCGAAAACTCCGCCTAAAGTTATGAAAGAACGCAATCCACATTCTCCGGCATCTTCAATGAGAGCTTTATCGATTTTAAGCAATTCTTCAAAAGCACCTTTCTCGATTATTTTCTTAACCTTTAAGTCGAAGTCTATACCTCTTGGACTATATCCAATCGGAGCAGAAGGGGTAAGCCTATGTGAAAGATCGCCACTTGCAATAAAAGCGACTTTTTTATTTAATTTTTTAGCAGCTCTTTGAACAGCTATGCCCAACTGATAATGTTTTAAATAACTTAGGTATGAAATAGACAATGAAACTATGGGAACCTCAAATTTTTTTCTAAAATAATACAACGGAACCAATACTCCGTGGTCAAGTTCCTCAAGATATTTATATCTCTCACTCCCCAAATCAACCATAGGTATGTCCAAATTAACAGCTTCCTCAATTGTGAGGTTTGCCATCTTCAGATCATTCTCAATATTAAATTTTAGAGAAAATTCCCCAAATTGGGCAAAAGAACCTTTAAGTTCAGGGGATGTCTTTACTGCTATTGCATCGGAAAAAGCGGGGCTATGCGGAGATATAAAAACTAATATATCGGGATTTAAAGAAGCTACTTTCTCTGCCATTTCATGCATGGCTTTTTGAGTGGCCTTTATTTTTAATAAACTATTTCCGCCAATTTCAGGTATCAATATTGGCGGATGAGGCGTTATGTAACCAATTATAATAGACATGAAGTCCTCCACTCACATGACTATACAAGCTCCCCTTTTAAAGACCAAGAACGTGCCTCTTTTATCTTAACTCTTACCAGCTTGTTAATCAACGATGGCCGGCCTAAAAAATTGATCACTTTGTTAGTTCTGGTTCTACCCGTTAAAACATCACCATTCTTCTTGCTCAAACCCTCAACCAAAACTTCAACTTCATCCCCAACAAAAGATAGATTACATTTAAGACTGTTTCTGTTTTGTACCTCTAAAAGCCTGTTAAATCTATCCATCTTAACTTCATCTGTAATTTGATTTTTCATTTCAGCTGCTTTCGTTCCTTCTCTTGGTGAATAAATAAACGTAAAGGCATTATCAAACTTTGCTTGTTTAACAACATCAAGTGTATCCAGAAAATCTTCTTCTTTTTCTCCTGGAAAACCAACCATTATGTCAGTTGTTATGCTGCAGGATGGAACAATTTCATAAATTTCTTCAACAAGATTCAGGTAGCTCTCTTTTGTATATCCTCTTCCCATAGCTTTTAAAACATTGTCTGAACCAGCTTGAATCGGAAGATGCACGTGTTCACAAACCTTTTCGCGTTCAGCAAGAGCTAAGATTACATCGTTGTTAAAATCACGCGGATGGGAGCTAATAAACCTAATCCTCTTAATTCCCTCGATTTTATTTAATCTTTTTAAGAGTTCAGCAAATCGTAGTTTATTGTAAATATCTCGTCCGTACGAATTTACATTTTGGCCGAGCAAGGTTATTTCTAAAAATCCTTCATCGGCTAGTTTTTCAACTTCGAAAACAATATCTTCAAATGGTCGGCTCATCTCCCTTCCCCGCACATAGGGAACGATACAATAAGAGCAAAAATTGTTACATCCGGTTGATATACTTACCCAAGTCCTAACAAGATTTTTACGTTCAATGGGAAAAATTTTGAGCTCGTCGCGTGGAGCCCGTAAAATTTCACAAACAACCTTCTTATTCTTCGCTTTCTCGATAAGGTTTGGAAGACTTGCAATATTGTGTGTTCCAAAAACCACATCAACGTGAGGTAATATTTTTTGCAGATTTACCCCCTCTTTTTGAGCAACACAACCACCCACTGCAATTATTAACTCTTTTTTCTTTTCTTTAAGCGATTTTAACGAGCCAACAACTCCAAAAAGTCTATCTTCAGCAGACTTACGTACACAGCAGGTATTAAAGACCACAATATCTGCGTCATTTATATCCTTTGCCCATTTGTAGCCGCAAGATAGAAGTAAACCGGCAATCTTTTCGGAATCATGTTTATTCATCTGACAACCATATGTCACTATAAAAAACTTTTTATTCATCTCTTCACCAAAAACAGTAGTTTAACAGGAAAATTATATCATAAATTAATTCTAACCAAACCCACCGAAATTAATTAAGAAAATGATGTTTTAGTGGAAGAATAGTTAGTAAATAGCTATTAACAAATTAAGCCTTTAACTTTTTCAAATCATCAACAATTGAGTCAGGAACATTGATCGAACCAATAAGCAATTCTCTGCTTAATCCATGACAATCTGATCCGCCGGTTACTATTAACCCAAATTTATTCGCCATTTTTTTGTATTTTCGAGTTTGAGCACTATTATGTCTGCTATGATATGCTTCTAACCCTTGAAGACCCGCCTTAACAAAATTAGGAATAAATTCATCAACTTTTGAAACACCAGGATGCGCCAGTACTGGTATTCCTTTGACTTTTTTTATAATTTTTATAACTTCTTCCGGAGTATATATGCTTTTTTTAATATAACATGGCCCTTTTTTGCCTATATATTTATTAAAAGCCTCTTGAATATTGTCAATGTAACCTTTTTCTAACATGGCCTTAGCCAAATGTACCCGCCCCACCGCAGTACCATCTCGGGTGTACTTGAGAACGTCTTTTAATAAGATGTCTAGGCCTATCTTTTGAAGGCGCTCAACCATTTTAAGAGCTCTTTCATATCTTGCTTCACGTAAATCTTTAAGATGTTTTTTAAACCATATATGTTCGTAATCAATACAGTATCCGAGAATGTGTATATCCTGACCGTCTAAATCTGAGCTTAGTTCGATGGCAGGAATTACTTCTACCCCCAACCGATTACCTTCTTTAATGGCTGGTTCAATCCCATCAACATTGTCGTGGTCGGTAATCGCGATTGCTCTTAACTTGAGTTTGGCTGCAAGCATAACAAGTTCCTCGGGCGTATAGGTTCCATCTGAAGCTGTGCTGTGTAAATGAAGGTCTATCATTTTTTAATAAACTGGGCTTCGTTAATTTTAAAATATTTCTAATGAAGCATCCTTACCGTAGCTCAATCAATGGCTTGGATTTCAGTCTCCCCTTTCTCGTGAATTATTATTGATAATGTTTGCCCACAGAGTTTGAATTAGCCTCAAAAAAACCTTTAATACCCTTATGTTTCCTTTTTTATTCTATAACAAACAAGCATCAAATTAGAGTAAATTATCACCGTCCACAGGGCCGGTGGCTTTCCTGCCCCCGGTGAGGTCGGTATCTTGCCGACTTAAATTGGTTCTGGATTTTATTTAAATTTTTACTCTATCGTAAAATTATCAAATTAAATACCATATCATTTTTGTTTTCACTTAAAAATGTTTTTTTCCTGCTTAAAATCAAACTTATTCTTCCCCTTCAACTTCCAATACGATTTTTATTTGATTTTTTTCCCTCAAAATTTTTGGAGGGTTTTTTAAATATAAAAAATATTTTTTACCTATTTTGCCAAACTCTTCTTCCACCAAACAAGATAGCTTGTCTAAATCATCTTTTTGAATATATTTTACGAGGTTTGATGGATAGTTGAAATTGGCGTTAGTTGATAATTTAATCTCTCTCTTTTTGCCCTTTTTAAATAAAGCTGAATATAAGTCATCAAGGGGTTCTACATCTCCACTAAAAATTCGGTTAACATTTCGTTTAGATACATCCAGGCCATAATAATCATTCGATGTCTCTGCAAGAACGTTCACGCTTCCAATGCAACCAAGGCATTGCCAGAGAGGCAAGCTTCCTTTTTCAAAATTTTCAAGAAATACTGCCTTGCCACCTTTATTTGAATTTAATAAATTTTGACTTAAATAATACATTGTCGCTAAAACTTGAGTTGGAAAACCAAAAAAAACCTTTATTTCTTGATGTTCAATACAAAACTCAACCAGTAACCTTAAAATATTATGAGGCCCTTTAGTAACATGGGCTTCTCCATGGCGTATTTTTATTACAGGTAATGTAGATTGGTCTTTGCGTTCTGGGAGTTTTGTGGTATCTATGTTGACCTTAATAATGCTTCCTCTGTTGGCCGCGGACATTACAACATTTATTTCTTCTGTGTTATTTTTTATGGCATACAATGCCATTCCGCGACCATGAATGCCATATTTATCTGTAACGATACTATCTAATTTGGAAGTAACCCGTGGCTCAAAAATTTTCGGTACTAAATTAGATGGAATTCCACATCCATCGTCTACGATAACAATATTCCTATCATTTTTTTCTTTATGAAAAGCAATAAATATATTTTTACAACCCGCGTCTCTAGAGTTACGGATAAGTTCCACTACAACATCTTCGACCGAGCGTATATCATGTTTTGCTTGTCTTTTTTCCGCTTCGCTTATATTTAAGCGAACAAAACCATTTCCTAAATATTCCTCAACTTTTTGATATTTGTCCCCGGTAACTCCCTCAATGAAATTTATTAATTCATCTGTTTTTTTTGAAGACAAGGCTACCTCACAAAAATCAGTTATTTAGCGTATTCTGTTGCCCTTTGCTCACGAATTACCGTGACCTTGATTTGTCCAGGATATTCCATCTCAGCTTCTATTTCCTTGGCAATTTCTTTAGCAAGCAAAGCAGATTCCGCATCATCTATTTTTTCAGGCTTCACCAAAACTCTAACTTCTCGTCCGGCTTGCATAACAAAAGATTTTTCAACACCCTTGTGCGAATCTGCTATCCTTTCAAGATTTTCTAATCGCTTGATATAACTTTCAAGAGTCTCTCGCCTAGCACCTGGCCGAGCAGCAGAAATTGCATCTGCTGATTGAACAAGGACAGCTTCAATAGTTTTAGGTTCAACGTCTAAATGGTGCGCCTCTATTGCATGGCAGACCGCTTCTGATTCTTGAAACCTTTTGGCTAAATCCGCGCCAATAACAGCATGAGAACCTTCCACCTCATGATCGATTGCTTTACCAATATCATGTAAAAGTCCTGCTCTTTTTGCCAGCTTTACGTCTGTCCCAAGTTCAGCAGCCATAACCCCCGCTAAATGACAAACCTCAATTGAGTGCATTAAAACATTTTGGCCATAGCTTGTTCTATATTTTAACCTTCCAAGTACTCTAATTAACTCTGGATGTAAATTCTGAACATTTGCGTCAAAGGCAGATTGCTCTCCCACCTCTCTTATTTTTGTTTCCACTTCTTGTTTGGCCTTCTTATACATCTCTTCAATTCGCGCTGGATGTATCCTACCATCAGCTATTAATTTTTCAAGTGCAATTCTAGCAATTTCCCTTCTTACTGAATCAAAACAAGAAATCACAACAGCTTCAGGTGTATCGTCTATTATTAAATTGACACCAGAGACATTCTCAAAAGCTCTGATGTTTCTTCCTTCACGCCCTATTATCCGCCCTTTCATCTCATCACCCGGTAGAATAATTGATGATACGGTAGTTTCAGCCACATGATCCGCCGCGCAACGCTGAATAGCCAAAGAAACAACATTCCGAGCCCTCTTTTCGGACTCTTCTCGAGCTTCACTTTCAATGTTTCTCACCATTAAAGCGGCATCGTGTCTTGCATCATCTTCCACTTTTTTTAATAACATATTTTTTGCCTCTTCAACCGACATTTTTGCAATTTCTTGCAGCATCTCTTTTTGTTTGCTAATAACTTCTTTTAAATCGGTTTCAAGAACTTCGATTTTCTTTTTTCGTTCGATTAAACCCTTTTCTTCTTGGTTTAAATCTTCTCGTTTCTTCTCAAAGATCTCTTCTTTTTGAGTAAAACGCGATTCCATTCTTTGTATTTCTGCACGGCGCTCCCTAATTTCCCTTTCAGCTTCCGTCCTCATAGAGTGAATTCCATCCTTAGCTTCAAGGATAGCTTCCTTTTTCTTTGTTTCAGCTTCTTTGTTTGCTTCAAGAATTATCTTTTTTGCCTCTGCTTCAGCAGAATCAATTCTTGTTTCCGCTAAATATCTTCTTAGAAAAAAACCCGCGACTACGCCTAATATGCTGAATATTAAAATTAGTAAAATGTATGTTATTGGCACTTTAAAATCCCCCTTTTTTAAGATTAAAAATAAAAAAACCGAGCGTTGCTCGGCAAATTAAAATTTACTTAGTTACTTTATAAAAAAATTTCTATTTTTAAAATTTTTAAATACATTGATTAAAATAAATTTTAATTTTTAATCTAAAATCTATATCAATCAAGAAAGAAATTTTATAAGTAAATTAACCGCCGAAACAACAATTAATAAATCAATTTATTTTTAATATTATTACATATTAATTAATAATATTATTAAACGCTATACAATGTCAATCTATAAAAAAATCATGATCCAATAATTTCTCGCATGTTCTTCTTAAAATATTAGGTCTAAAACCCTTACTTGCCAAATAATTATAAAGCCTTCTTTTTTTAGTATCGTCATTAAGTCTCTCGTATTTCTTTAATTGTTTTCTTGCCACCTCAAAAACTATTTTTTCCTCTTCTTCCTCGGGGTAGATACTATTAAGTTCTTTTTCAATTAAGTTCGCATTAACTCCCTTTAGAAGCAGTTCTGATTTTAATCGATTTCTACTTAACGATTTACCTTCTTTTCTAGACTCAATCCAAATTCTAGCAAATAATAAATCATCTAAATAGCCAAAATTTTCGAGATATTTTATAACTTTCTCAATAAGTTTTTGACCATAACTTTTTCGTTTTAAATAATCAACTACCTCTTTAGTGCTTCGAGGCCTATATTTAAGATAGTTTAGGGTTTTGTTTATTGCCCCCTTCTCCTCATCGGAAAAGGTTTTTTCCTCAAACAACGCTATGCCTTTACCTCTTTCTTATCTTTTTTATCTTTTTTATCAACTTTTTTTCCATTTTCAACTAATCCTACAGCAATTTTAACTTTTTCTTCTATCTCGTTGGCTATTTTAGGATTTTCTATTAAAAACTGTTTTGCGCTTTCTCTGCCTTGACCCAATCTCTCATCATTGTACGTATACCAAGCTCCGCTTTTATTTGCTATTCCATGTTCAATCCCCATATCTAATATGTTACCTTCTTTTGAAATTCCCTTACCATAGATAATGTCAAATTCGGCTTTTTTAAAAGGAGGGGCTACTTTATTTTTAACCACTTTTGCCCTGACTCGATTTCCAATGATATCTAACCCCTGCTTTATCGATTCAATTCTTCTGATATCTATTCTAATCGTGGCGTAAAACTTAAGCGCTCTTCCGCCTGAGGTTGTTTCGGGATTCCCGAACATTATGCCAATCTTTTCTCTCAGTTGGTTTATAAATATAACAACGGTTTTCGACTTACTGATGGCACCGGACAGCTTTCTGAGAGCTTGCGACATTAATCTTGCCTGAAGGCCCACGTGTGAATCTCCCATCTCCCCCTCAATTTCAGCCCGAGGAACCAATGCCGCAACGGAATCAATAGTTATAATATCAACTGCTCCACTTCTTACAAGCATCTCGGTAATTTCAAGCGCTTGTTCGCCTGTATCGGGCTGAGAAACAAGCAAATTCTCTACGTCTACGCCCAAATTACGAGCATAACCTGAATCAAGAGCATGCTCGGCATCAATAAAGGCTGCCACCCCACCATTTTTCTGTGCCTCCGCAATAATTTGTAATGCCAAAGTAGTCTTGCCGGAAGCTTCGGGTCCATATACCTCAATAATTCTTCCCCTGGGAACACCTCCGATACCCAAAGCAATATCTAAGGCTAAAGAGCCAGTAGGAATTGTTTCGTAATCGAGCCTTGTCGGATGATCCCCGAGCCTCATAATAGCGCCCTTCCCATATTTTCTTTCAATTTGTTCCTTTGCCAATTCTAAAACTTTTTCGCGCTCCATTTTTCCTCCCAGAATCATATTTTTCTAAAATTTTATACGAACTAATGTTCGATGTCAATCCGTTTTCAGTTTTAATTCTAAAATTTTTTCATATACCGGCCCTTGAGACATCAAGCTGCTTCTTAAAAGAGAGATGTTACTAACTTCTACTCGACTTTCCGAAAAACCTTTCGCCTCTATTTTTTCAAAAAATTTCTCAACATTATACAAATTTTTTAATCTCGCAAATGTAATGTGAGGAAAAAATATCTTTTCGTCTTTAGCAAAACCAATTTTAGCAAAATTTTCCTCTATCGCTTGTTGCAATTTAACTATATTCTCTCCCCCGCTCTTTATCCCAACCCAAAGAACACGAGCTCTTTTAATTGAAGGAAAGACCCCTAAACCATTTATGTAAAAATCGAAAGGACTAAATTTTTTAAGAGAATTTTTAAGACCAGATTCAATTTCCGGTAGTAATTCCTCCTCACAATTTCCTAAAAATTTTAAAGTTATATGAAGATTTTCCTCCGATACCCATTTAACATCTTTTATTTCCTTGTGTGTTTCGTTTTTAAACCAAGCCATCTCATGCTTAAGGTGGCTTGGGAGTTCTAATGCCACAAACAATCTCAACATAAAATTAATTCCCCTTTATTTTTTAGCAAAAACGACCTAATAATTTCCAATGCTTTTTGAGAAGCTTCCCATTTTATTTCTTCCCTTAAACCAGAAAGCTGAAATTTACCACAATAAGTATCTTTTTTGCTCCACAAAGCAATAAAAACAGTCCCAACAGGTTTGTCCTTACTTCCACCAGCCGGGCCGGCTATTCCGGTAAGTGCCACCGATATATCAGTATCGCAAATTTGAGCTACTCCCTTGGCCATTGCTTTTGCGGTTTGAGAACTTACGGCTCCATAATTTTTTAAAATTTCCCTGGGTACACCAAGAACAGCACTCTTAACATCGTTGTTATACGAAACAATTCCGCCTTGAAAATAATCAGAGCTTCCGGAGATGTTAGTTATACGATTTGAAAGTAGCCCTCCCGTACAAGATTCGGCAACAGAAAGAGTTTGTTTGCGTTTCCTCAAAAGCTCGCCAATCACTTTTTCTAAAGTCTCTTCATTTACTTCAAAAACATAATCACCAAGATTCTCGCGAATCTTTTTTTCAGCTTCAAGTAAGACTTCGCGAGTAAAAACAGGTTTTCCTTTGACAGCAATTTGTATATTTACCTCACCAGGGTGAGGTAACAGGGAAACAGTTAATTTTTCATCTGCTAATAGCTCCTCGATCTTTTTTTGAATCTCAACCTCACTTAACCCACACACTTTAAAGGTAGCAATATCTATAATTTCACCGCAATTAACTCTTTTTTTAAGATAAGGAACGACCGCTCTGTGAAACATTTCCTTCATTTCAGTGGGAACACCCGGCAAAGCTAAAATAATTTTCTTTCCAATCTCGATAATTAGTCCGGGGGCCGTACCTAAGGTGGGAATTATAGGAACAGCACCCTCGGGAAGATATGCCTGTTTTAAAACAATTTCCGGCATAGGCCTTTTTAAATTAAAATATCGCTTTTTAATTAAATTTGCCGAATCATTGCTTAAAAAAAGTTTCTTTCCTGTATGTTTAGCAATAGCATCCCTGGTTAAATCATCAGCCGTTGGTCCCAAACCACCCGTTATTATTAATAAGTCAACCCGATTAAGCGACTCCTCTATAGTTGAAGATATCATTTTTACGTCATCAGGAACACTCAATATACGCTTAGCTTCAATTCCAATTTTTCCTAGTTCTCTGGCAATATAATAAGAATTTAAATCCAAAGATAAACCCAATGTTATTTCTGAACCTATTGTTAAAATTTCACAATTCACTCGGCTCACGCCCCCGCACCATCCAGATATCGATTGATTTAATAAAGTAATCAATTCCAGAGTAAAACGTAAAGAAAATTGCCACAATTAATATCACATACGTCAACAAGGTATTTGGCAAAACAATCAATGCAATAACCATCACAATTTGACTAATGGTTTTTAATTTTCCCCAAATGCTTGCGGCAATAACCTTGTTTTCCGCAATAGCCATAAGTCTTAAGCCGGAAACTAAAAATTCTCTGGCAATTATGGCCGTTGCAATCCATGCAGATAAAAGATTTAAATCAACTAAAGAAATTAAAGCGGCTGAAATTAGCAATTTATCGGCCAGAGGATCCAGAAATTTTCCAAAAACTGTAACAAGGCCTTTTGAGCGCGCAATGTAACCATCTAAACCATCAGACATGGCTGCCACTATAAATATCCCAATAGAAATCCAGTTACCGTATTTGATGTTTGAGAGCAAAAATGCCATGAATACAGGAATTAATAAAATCCTTAAAATCGTAATTTTGTTAGCTGTGTTTAACATTCAACTTCACCCACCAAATCATATCCATCAACTCCCACTATTTTTGCCGAAGCAAAGGTTCCGGTTTTAAGAGTTTTTTCTTTGTTGTTTTTTATATAAACAAGACCATCAATATCAGGCGACTGATATTGATTTCTACCTAAGAACACTGCATCCGATTCAAAAGACTCAATTAAAACTTTCATTTCTTGCCCTTGATGTCTTCTATTTTTTTCAAAAGCTATTGAATCCTGTAAAGTAGTTAATTGATGATAACGTTCTCTTTTTATTTTGTTAGAAACTTGGGAAGGTAAGGTGGCCGCTTTTGTTCCCTCTTCGGCAGAAAATTCAAACACCCCGATATAATCAAGTTGAGCCAATTTTGTAAAATCGAGCAATTCCTCAAAATCTTTATCTGATTCCCCGGGGAAACCTACAATTAAAGAACTTCTAATAACCAGATTGGGAAGATGCCCTCTTATTTTTTTTATTAAATCTAAATAATCATCAACAGAACCTTTGCGCCCCATTATATTTAATATTTTTTTGCTTGAGTGTTGGAATGGCAAGTCAATATAATGACACACTTTGGGATTGTTTGCCATAACCGCAAGCAACTCTTCTGAAAAACCACTGGGCTGAATATATATTAATCTTATCCAGTCAAGTTGCTCTATTTTTGAAAGTTTTAAAATTAATTCAGGTAATTTTCTTTCGCCGTATATATCAACGCCGTAATCGCTTGTGTCTTGGCCAACGAGGATAATTTCCTTAACTCCCTTACTTGCTAAAAATTTTGCCTCCTCAACTAATTTGTTTATTGGAAGACTTTGATAATTCCCTTTTATAGAAGGTATCGCGCAATAAGTGCATTTGTTGTTGCATCCATCTGATATTTTTAAATAAGCATAAGGCAAAAGAGGCTCTATTCGTTTAAGCTCCTCCTTGACATATGCTAAAGGTTTACTCACTTCAACGAGGCGTTTTCCGCTGGTAAATTCGTTAATCTCCTCCGGAATTTTTGATAAATTATTCACGCCCAAAAGAATATCAATCTCCGGAATCTCCTTGAACAATTCATCGGGGTATCTTTGAACCAAACATCCCACAACAATAAGTACTTTACATATTCCTTCTTTTTTATAGCAAGCATACTCAAGTATTGTTTCTATGGATTCTCGTTTAGCGAATTCAATAAAGCCACATGTATTTATTATTATAACGTCGGCTATTTTTGGGTTAGAGACTAAATTATAGCCAAAACTAAGAAGCTCGCCCTTTATATGGTCAGAATCTACTTCGTTTTTGGGACAACCAAGCGTAATAACCATTATATTTAAACCCAACTTCTTACCCCCTATCTATAATTTTGAAATTGCAGAGGGATTGAAAAATCGGAGGACTTAACTAAAGCAATTGCTTCTTGAAGCTGGTCTTTATTTTTGCCAAAAACCCTTAATTTATTATCCTCAATTTGTACTTTAACTTTAATCTTTTTTTCCTTAATGAATTTATTTATCTTTTTTGCAATTTCCTGCGATATCCCCTGAACGATATCAAACTTTTGTCTAACCCTACCACTAATTGCAGGTTCAACTTTGCCAGCACTCAAAGCTTTTAATGAAATTCCCCGTTTAACAAATTTTTGCTTTAATACATCTGAAATATTTTTAAGGACAAAGTCGCTCTCTGCAATGATGACTATTTCACTTTCTTTTTTATTTAAGATAACCTCGCTGTAACTTTTTTTAAGATCATACCTCGTTTTAATTTCTTTAATTGTTTGATTAATCGCATTATCTACTTCTTGCATATCAATTTCGGATACTATATCAAATGAATTTTCTTTTGCCATACAATCAACTCCTGATTATTTTGATGTAAACGTTTTTTCCTCTAAACCGATTCCTAATTCCCCGAGCAACTCTCCGTCCTTTTCTATTTGAACTAATTGCCCGTTGCCACTTTTTATGATCACCGACCCCTTAGCTATCCACTCTTTAAACTCACCTTTTTCCAATATTCTTTCCAAAACTTTTTCTCCGTCAACAAATACACGCAACCAAACTGTATCAAGCGCCGTCACTTTAATTTTAAATTCTTCTCCCGTAAGGTTAGGCGCCTCGTTAGGAGCAAGCACGTCGTTTGCAGGTTGTTTAGCATCCTCTATCGCGGATTCTTCCTTAGGCGGTAAAACTTCTTCTAAAGGAACTTCGTTTTTTTCCTTCGCCCCAGGAACAACTTCAGATCTGCCTCGTAATGCTCGTGCTCCCAAAACAATGAGGGTAATTAATATAAAAATTCCTACCACAAAAAAGACAAAATTTAATCTTCGACGCATATACACACTTGTTTTATTAAAATCAAGATATTTTTCTTCTTGCTGTCTTAATGATTCTCCATATCCGCTTTCGTACTCTTTAATAAGAGGATTGCTGTCTATTTTTAAAAAAGAGGCGTAAGTTCTAATAAAACCCTTAACATAAGGACTACCAGGAATAATACCAAAATTGTCGTTCTCAATTGCTTCAAGATAACGTTTTCTTATTTTGGTATTATTTTCTACATCTTTTAGGCTTATTCCCAGTTGTTCCCGTCTATTTTTAAATATTTTTCCTATTGAACCCACTTTAATCTCCAACTCTTAAACAGCAACACCTTACTATCTTAATTGTTGCTTATATAATTCATCAACACATTAACGTTTCCTTTTAATTTAAAAAGTTAATTTAAATTAACTTTTTATTTCTTTTTCATTTTTTCTAAATCTTCTTTAGTAAGCAATACTATCCGCGGCTTACTCCCCTCTGACGAACCAATAATTCCTCTTTCTTCCAGAATATCAATTAACCTTGCAGCTCGAGTATATCCTATCCGCAAACGTCTTTGAAGCATAGATACTGAAGCCATTCCAACCAAAACAACAAGTTCCATTGCATCATCAAAAAGATCGTCTTCGTAATCGCCTAATGAAAATTTAGGTTTTTTGCTTTCCAGGACCTCTTTTTGGTAGGCCGGCTGTGATTGTTTCTTTATAAAATTCGTGACCAATTCCACCTCTTGTTCGGTAATAAAAGCGCCTTGTAATCGGACGAGCTTGTTTGATTGAGAGGTCATAAAGAGCATGTCCCCCTTGCCCACTAATTTATCCGCCCCGGCACCATCGATAATAACTCTCGAATCCACCTGTGACGACACAGAAAAAGCTATCCTTGAAGTTATGTTTGCTTTGATTAACCCGGTAATAACATCAACCGAAGGCCGTTGCGTTGCAATTACAAGATGAATTCCAACTGCTCTGGCTAATTGAGCTAAACGACATATTGAATCTTCAACTTTCCCCGGCGCAACCATCATCAAATCAGCTAATTCATCTATAACAATGACAATATAGGGCATGTGGTCATCTTTGTTTTTCAATTGCGCATTATAGCTATCAATATTCCTCGTTCCTTGCTCAGCTAAAAGCCCAAGTCTGTTCTCCATTTCTTTTACAGCCCAAACTAAAGCATGTGATGCTTCTTTAACATTAGATATAACCGGAGTTATCAAATGAGGGATTCCATTGTAAAGGTTTAGCTCTATTCTTTTTGGGTCAATCAGTATCATCTTTACTTGATCGGGCCGGGCTCGAGCTAAAAGAGAGATTAAAATACAATTTACACATACGCTCTTACCGCTTCCCGTAGCCCCGGCAATTAAAAGATGAGGCATACCCCCAAGATCAGCCACCACTGAATTACCCGATATATCCTTACCCAGACAAATCTTCAAAATTTCATCTGATTGAGCTTCATTGCTAACCAGGATATCTCCAAGGGTCACAAGCTCTCTTTGCTTGTTCGGAACTTCAATTCCCACTGCTGATTTACCTGGAATAGGAGCTAATATTCTAATGTCAGGAGAGGCCAAGGCCAAAGCAATATCATCAGCCAAGCTAAATATGCGATTAACCTTAACTCCAGAGGCCAGATGTATTTCATATAATGTTACCGTCGGACCTTTTACAACCTTATCAATTGACGCATCAACTCCAAAGTTACTTAATGTCCTTTCCAGAATTCTTACGTTTTCTTTAACATCTTTTTTTAATTGTGGGCCCTTTGAAATTGTTCTTTTTAAAAGAGCGGGAGACGGAAGCTGGTATTTTCCTATCTCAATCTTGGGTGTTTCAATTTTTATTTCAGTTGTTTTCTGAGATGCAAAATTATTTGCTTCTTCAGAAGATATCCTTGTTTTGGCCTGGGTTTCTTTGTTGTTTAAACTTAGTTGCTCATAAAAATTCAGCTTTTTCTCTTCTGAAAAGTCTAAATCAGCTTGCCTATCGTCAAAAAAAACTTTATTTTTAGTTTTAAATTTTAGGCTAAATAGTGCTTTTACGCTTTTAACTAAGAAGGAAAGCTGTTGCAAAATAGAAATACCTGTGAAAATCACAATTCCAATAACAAGTAGAGCTATAAGAACTATATAAGCACCAATATTTCCCAGAAGAAATCTTAAAACATAGGTAAAAGTTGCACCAACATAGCCTCCACATGAAACAATATATTCAAAACTAAACTCTTGAGATGGCGGCGTATTTAAATGAATTAAGGAAATGGTACTGATAAAGGAAATGGCAAGTCCTAAGCCAGTTGATTCCACATTTACTTTAATGTTTTTTTTTGCGAAAAACGAAAAACCCCACACTGTAAGAAAGACAGGAATAATATATCTTCCCATGCCAACCGAGTATTTAAGCCCCTCTACAACATATTTACCTATTAATCCCCTATCTCCGGCGAAAAGACTTATCATTAAAATTGCAGAAAGTGCAAACAGAGCCACACCGTAAACATCACTTAAATTCTCTTTGTTTTTTTTATTTTCTACCAAAGTTTTTCTTTTTTGATTAGCCATACCTCTCTCCAATTTATCTAATTAAAAGAAACGCTGCTCCCACAAACCAACAATAATACGCAAAAATCGTGAGTCTTCCCTTTTTCAAATAATTTAATAGGTACTTAATACACAAATAACCGCTTACAGCAGCCGCCAAAAAACCCGCTAACAAAGGCATGCTTTTTTGCTCTCCGTACAAACAAATAAAATCACCTGTTTTTAAAATAACCGCGCCTAAAATTATCGGTATCGCCAACAAAAACGAAAATCTTGCCGCGGAATCTCGGTTTAAACCCCTAAAAAGACCGGCGGCGATTGTTGCCCCTGAGCGAGAAATCCCGGGAGCTATAGCGCATCCCTGAGCCAACCCTATTATCAGGGTATCAGAAAGGCTTATATCATCCAAAACCCTGAGTTTTTTTGAGGCCGCTTCGCTTATCCACAAAAAAGTCCCGGTTACCATTAAAAGCAAAGAAACAGTTAAAGGATTTGAAAAAAGTCCCTCGAAAAAGTCTTGAAATAGCAATCCTATAAAAATAGCCGGAATTGTGCCGATTATTATCAACCAAGCCAGCTGGCATTCCGGTTTTTGCCGCGCCGTTTTTTTCTTAAAGCCATTAACAAACGCGATAAATAACTCCGAGATTTCACTCCTAAAAAAACAAATCACAGCCGTCAAGGTACCCAAATGCAACATTACATCAAAACTCAAATCAGGCTGCGCCCATCCCATTAAATCTGGTATTAAAACTAAGTGTGCCGAACTGCTTATTGGAGCAAATTCTGTTATACCTTGCACGATTCCTAATATAACAGCTTGGAAAAGACTCAAAATTTTACACCTCTATGCCTCGATGATAACCGGCATAACCATTGGGCGCCGCCGCGTTTTGTTATAAAGAAACTTATTTAAATCTTTTGTTATTATTGATTTTAATACAGCTTTGTCTGTAACTCCTTCAAGAGCGGTTTTTGATAAAGTTTCTTCAACTTTTACTATTGCTTCATCAATAAGCTCTTTTGTTTCTTTAACATAGACAAAACCCCGCGATATAACATCCGGCCCTGCAATTATTTCGGCACTTTGTTTGCTTATCCCAACAACTACAATAAAAACCCCATCTTTTGAAAGAAGTCGTCGGTCTCTCAGCACAACGTCTCCTATATCCCCAACCCCTAAACCATCGACAAAAACATCACCCGAAGAAACTCTTCCGGCTTTTTTGGCTCCTGACTCATCAAACTTTAACACATCACCGTCTTCACAAATAAAAATATGATCTGCCGGTATGCCAGTTTGTTCTGCCAAATTGGCATGGTGCCTAAGATGTCTATATTCACCGTGGATTGGGATAAAATATTTAGGCTTAACTATATTGATTATAAGCTTGAGTTCCTCTTGAGCTGAATGTCCCGATACGTGAACACCTGAAATTTGCTCATAATAGGCCTCGGCACCAGATTTATAAATTTGATTTATGATTCTAGATACTGACCTCTCGTTACCTGGAATCGGCGATGCGGATATTACCACAGTATCTTTAGTCTGCATTTTTACTTGTTTATGGTCGTTTGAAGAAATTCTTGCCAAAGCTGATAATGGCTCTCCTTGGCTTCCCGTGCATAGTACAACAACTTTACTGGGGGGATATTTTTCAATCTCTCTAACATCTATTAATATATCCTCTGGCATTTTTAAATATCCAAGCTCTGAGGCTATTCGCGCGTTATCTACTATACTTCGCCCCGATACCGCCAGCTTCCGGCCAACCTTTACAGTCACATCCACTATCTGCTGAATACGGTGAAGGTGCGAAGCAAAAGTTGCAATAATTATCTTCTGCTCAGCATCTTCAAAAATTTTAAGCAAGTTAGCGCCAACAGTTTTTTCGGGAAGTGTGTAACCGGGGGTTTCCGCGTTTGTACTATCGGATAATAACGCCAGTACTTTTTTTGGACCCAAAGATACTAGTTTTTGAAGCTCCATGGGTCTTCCATCAACTGGAGTTTGGTCTATCTTGTAGTCTCCGGTATGAACAATTAAACCCAAAGGAGTCTCGATAATTATTCCAACACCATCCGGGATACTATGGCAAACTCTAAAAAATTTAAACTTAAAAGACCCAATTGTTAATTCATCACTTGGTAAAATTTCTCTTGTATCAGCATCAAGGTTATGTTCATTAAGTTTTTTTTCAATCAAGCCAAGTGTTAGCTTTGTTCCGTAAACAGGGGCTGATACTTCCTTTAAAAGATAAGGCAAAGCGCCAGTATGATCTTCGTGACCATGAGTTATTATTATGGCTTTAAGGCGCTCTTTATTATTAACTACATAGGAAAAGTCGGGAAGAACTAAGTCTATGCCTAACATTTCTTCTTCAGGAAACATTAATCCTGAATCTATTAGCACCATATCTTTTCCGCTTTCAATAACCATCATGTTTTTACCGACTTCGCCGACTCCGCCGAGAAAAACAATTCTAACATCTGCTGTTTTTTTTCTTTTAAACATATAAGTTTTCCTTAATTTAGAGTACTTCCAGCTTTTCCATTATTTTTTTAAGTTTTGATATCTGTTCATCGTCTGCATCTATCATTGGTGGCCTAAGCCCTCCCACATCAATTCCCTTGAGCTTAACCCCAGCTTTAACCATTATTGGATTAGTTGTTAAAAACAATACATCAAACAATGGCAATAACCTTAAGTGTATTTTCAGGGACTCTTTGTAATTCCCATTTTTTAAACAAGAAACCATCTTTTTAATTTCCTTACCAACAAGATGCGAGGCAACGCTTATTACACCGCACCCACCTAATGCAAGTACTGGATATGTGGCAGAGTCCTCTCCGCTATAGAGAAAAAAATCTTCGGGAGTTTTGCTTTTAATTTTGGCAATTTGCTCAAAATTCCCGCTTGCTTCCTTGACTCCAACAATATTGGGAACCTCCGAAAGAGCAATCACTGTATCGGCTTCTAAGTTTCTGGCCGTTCGTCCGGGAACATTGTAAAGAATCACAGGAAGCGACGTGCTCTCTGCAACCATTTTAAAGTGATTATATAATCCCTTTTGAGGGGGTTTGTTGTAATATGGAGTCACCAACATACAACCATCGACCCCAATACTCTCGGCTTTTTTGGTGAGATCTATACTCTCTTTTGTACTATTGTAACCTGTTCCTGCTATAACAGACCCCTTGCCCCCCACTACTTCTTTTACTACTTTATATAAGTTTACTTTTTCATCATCAGAAAGCGTTGGTGACTCACCTGTAGTTCCTGATACGACAACCCCGTCAGAGCCATTATTTATTAAATAAGACGCTAACTCTTGGGCACGAGCGTAATCAACACTTAAATCCTCCTTAAAAGGAGTAACCATCGCAGTTAAAACTTCTCCAAACACTTTTTAAACCTCCCTAAGTTTACAAATCTGTTATTTTATCTAAACCGTAAGTTAGCCCTTTGTGTTTTTGAACTCTCTTTACCGCCAAGAGCACCCCCGGCATAAATGAGGTTCTCTCTATTGAATCGTGGCGTATTGTCAGGGTTTGTCCTTTCGAGCCAAAAATAACTTCTTGATGAGCAACTAAACCAGGTAATCGAACGCTGTGGATATGAATATTGTCAAAGACGCCTCCTCGAGCACCTTTTAATACTTCTTTTTCAACCAAATCGGGGGCATCTTTTTTTTGCGAGACAGAAATCATTTCAGCTGTTTTTATGGCTGTTCCCGATGGAGCATCGATTTTTTTGTCATGATGAAGTTCAATTATCTCAACATTTTGAAAATATTTGGAAGCTATTTCGCTAAACTTCATCATAAGTACTGCCCCGATTGCAAAATTTGGAGCAATAAAAACGTTAACATTCTTGTTTGCTATTAAGGATTCAATTTCTTTTAAATTATCGGTACCAATCCCCGTAGTCCCTATAACACTGTTGACCCCACAATTTACAGCTGTTCTAATATTGTCCATAACCACATTCGGATTTGTAAAATCGACCACTACTTGTGGTGATAAGTTGCGTAAAACAGTATCTAAATCGTTTTCGATAAAAATATTTAACTTGTTGTGTCCGATTAATTCTCCAACATCTCTTCCAACACAACTTACATCAACAGCACCAACCAAAGATAGTTCGGAATCTTCGCAAACCGCCTTGCAAACCTCAAGCCCCATTTTACCAGCGGCACCAGAAACAACTACTTTTATCATAAAATCATCTCCATCAATTAAATCACAAACATATCTTTTTTAACGGGTCCAATTATAGTAAGAACAGTTTTTTCCGGTAAAAATATATTTCGGGCAACCCTCTGTACATCTTCTAATTTAACTTTCTCAATACAATTAATCAATTCACTTAGCGATAATATTTCCCCATGTGTTATCTCAGACTTACCCAGCCTCATCATCCTGGTCCCTGTGCTTTCTAAACCTAAAATAAGCTGTCCTTTTATCTGTTCCTTGGCCCGATTTAATTCGTCAACTTTTATTCCTTTCGTTACAACCTTATTTATCTCGGTTTTTATCAAGTCTAAAACCTTTTCAGCATTTGCTGGCCTCGTTCCCGCATAAACAACAAATGAACCGGTGTCTCTATAAAATGAATGATAAGAATAGACGGTGTAAGCAAGTCCGCGTTTTTCTCTTATTTCTTGAAAAAACCGGGAACTCATTCCGCCACCCAAAACGCTATCTAAAATACTTAAGGCAAACCTATCCTTGTGAGCCGCAGGTAATCCCTCGCAACCATAACAAATATGAGCTTGTTCCGTTTTTTTATATTCTATTTTCACGCGCGATTTTACATCTATTTTAGTTTTTTTGTTAAAAACACTGTCTCTATCGGTTCCCCTAAGATAAGTGTGGGCTAAATTAAAAACATCTTCATGTTTTAGATTACCGGCTGCGGTGATAATCATGTTTTTTGGAGTATAGTGTTTTTTGAAGCAGCCAATCACATCCTCGCGTTTAAATTTCTTAACTGTGTCTAAACTGCCAAGTATTTTTTCGCCAAGAGGATGTCCATCCCATAAAGTTTCAGCAAATAAATCGTGTACTCGTTCATCGGGAGAATCTTCATGAAGGCTTATTTCTTCTAAAATTACCTCTTTTTCCGATTTAATATCATCACTTCTAAATGCTGGTTTAGAAAGCATGTCTGATAAAACTTCTGCAGCAATCGGTAAATTTTTATCAAGAAGACGAGCATAATAACAAGTACACTCTTTGCCGGTAAAAGCGTTTATTTCCGCTCCAAGACCATCAAATGTTTCGGAAATTTCTTTGGCAGACCTATTTTCAGTCCCTTTGAATATGAGATGCTCAATAAAATGAGACATCCCATTCAAAGATTTATGCTCGTCTCTTGAGCCGGTTTTAATCCAAAATCCTACCGAAATCGATCTAACATAAGGTATTGATTCAGTTACAACCTCGATTCCGTTCTTAAGAAAACTCTTTTGAACCTTTTTTTCCATAAACCGGCACCTTTTTATCTTTCTTTTTCTAATTGAAAAACTCTTCTTAGCTAAAGTTGATGCTTATTTATTTTCTTCAACATCAATTGCTGAAAGATTTATTCTGCCCAACTTATCAATCTCAATAACTTTAACTAAAATCTTATCTCCAACCTTAACTACATCTTCCACCGAAGCGATTCTCTCTTTTGCAAGCTTCGAAATGTGAACAAGCCCATCTTTTCCCGGAAGAATCTCGACAAAAGCGCCAAAGTTCATAATCCTCACAACGGTTCCCATGTAAACCTCGCCAGCTTTGATTTCTTTCACTAAAAGTTCTATTATTTGCCGAGCTTTTTCTCCACTTTCCCCGTCAATTGAAGATATATAAATCGTCCCATCGTCTTCAATGTCAATGTTGGCTCCTGTTTCTTCAATTATGCCTCTAATTACCTTGCCTCCGGAACCAATTACTTCCCTAATCTTCTCTTGTTTAATCTTCATTGTAATTATTCGAGGAGCAAATTTTGACAATTCTTCTCGGGGTTCTGAAATTACGGATATCATCTTATCGAGAATAAATAAGCGCCCTTTTTTTGCTTGCTCTAATGCTTTTTTTAAAATTGCCGTATCTACACCACTTACTTTCATATCCATTTGCAAAGCGGTAACGCCATTAGAAGTACCGGCAACCTTAAAATCCATATCACCCAAAGCATCCTCTACGCCTTGAATATCAGTAAGAACAGCAACTTTATCATCTTCTTTAACCAGTCCCATGGCAACTCCGGCGACCGACGCGTTTATTGGAACACCGGCATCCATAAGAGCAAGCGTGCTTCCGCAAACACTCGCCATCGAAGAAGAACCATTTGATTCAAGAACTTCTGAAACCAGTCTAATTGCATAAGGAAAATCTAGCTCGTTGGGTAAAACAGGCAAAATTGCCTTTTCAACCAAAGCCCCGTGTCCTATTTCCCTTCTTTTTGGACCCATTAATCGCCATATTTCACCTGTACAAAAAGGTGGAAAATTATAATGGTGCAAAAAGCGCTTAGATTCTTCTATTTCTAATCCATCCAAACGTTGAACCTCGCTAACTGTTCCCAATGTGAGAACAGTTAAGGCTTGGGTCTGCCCGCGAGTAAAAAGACCCGATCCATGAGCTCTCGGAAGAACTCCGGCTTCACATGAAATTGGTCTTATCTCATCCAGCTCTCTTCCATCTGGACGAATTCCTTTATCTAATATCATCTTACGAACTTCTTCTTTCTCTATTTTTTTAAAGACGCTCTTAATATCTTTTTCTTTATCAGGAAACATATCTAAAACTTTTTCCAGTGCGTCTTTTTTAACAGAGGTGATGGCTTCTTCGCGCGCCAATTTGTCCGAATTAATAAGCGCTTCCTTTATTTTTTCGGTAATTTCCTCGCGAGCCTTTGTCTCAATTTCGCCAGTCACATTAAACAAAGGAATTTCCCTCTTTTTCTTGCCCAATTCACGCTGAATTTCCTCAATAAATTTAATAAACTGTTTTATGGCTTTATGGCCCTCTTCTAAAGCTTGCAATACAGTTTCTTCATCAACTTCTTCGGCTCCGGCCTCAACCATAACTATTGAATCTTTGCTTCCAGCTACAATTAAATTTAATTTTGATTTTCCGAGTTCCTGAAAAGTAGGATTGATTCTCCAATTACCATCAACTCGCCCAACTCTAACCGCAGCTATAATTTTTTCTACGGGGATATCCGAAATTGCCAATGCGATTGAAGCCCCGTTTAAAGCAAGCACATCTGGCGGATTAACGTTATCCACTGAAAGGATAGTTGCAATTATTTGAATCTCATTCCTGAATCCTTCCGGGAAAAGCGGCCTTATGGGCCTATCAATCAATCTGGCAGTGAGAATAGATCTTTCACTCGGCCTACCTTCTCTTTTAATAAAACCACCGGGAATCTTTCCCGCAGCGTACATTTTTTCCACCACATCTATGGTGAGAGGAAGAAAATTTAATCCTTCAAGCGGCTCTTTTGATGCAACAGCTGTAACTAAAACAATGGTATCGCCACACTGAACAAGAACAGATCCGTCTGCTTGACGCGCAACTTTACCAAATTGAAACTCAAAAACTCTTCCTCCAACATTTAACTCTTTTTCAACAATATTCATTTAAAATTTAACCTCCTGATTTATCTCAACGCAAAAAAAAAGAGAATATCTCTTCTTAACTTCGCAAATTAAGTTTTTTTACAATTGTTCGATATCTTTCAATGTTTTTCTCTTTTAAATAATTTAATAATTTTCTCCTTTTGCCAACCATTTTTAATAATCCATGCCTGGAATGGTGATCTTTTTTGTGTTCTTTCAAATGATCGGTAATTTCACTTATTCGTCTTGTAAAAATTGCGATTTGAACTTCTGGTGAACCGGAGTCTCCTTCATGCAGACCGTAATTTTTCATGATTTCTTCTTTTTGTTCTTTAGATATTGTCACCGTCTTTCACCTCCCTTATTATTACTCCCAAAACCAAGAGCAACGTCGGTAATTCGTTGTCCTAGTAAAAGGCTAATGATTCTTTATGCTTTTTTCGCTTGTCCAATACTACCATACTTGTTGAATTCGGTAAACTTGCCGCAGAGCAACTTTTTGGCTTTAGCAATATCCTTTTCAATTTGACAAGCGAGAGAGCTTTTGTCTTTAAATTTTTTTTGCTTGCGAATATTTTCAACTATCTCTATCTCAATTTTGTTTCCATAAATATTTTTATCGAAACCAATTATATGAATTTCTATCCGAGGCCGTTTAACATTAAAAGTTGGGCAACCTCCTATGTTCACAACACAGGCTTTTGCTTCACCATTTAACTGCACAAAACCGGCATAAACACCCTCACGTGGCACAGAATCCTTGTCTTTTGTTTCAATATTTGCAGTGCAAAATCCAATATCTCTACCCCGTCCACATCCTTGGACCACTTTCCCTATTAATTTTGGGTAATGACCTAAAATTTTTCGGGCTTCCAAAATCTTGCCACGTTCTAAAAGCTCTCTTATTCTGGTACTGCTTATCGCTTTTCCTCCCACATATACAAGTGGGATGCTTTTGACCGCATAGCCCCTTTCCCTTCCATAATTAGTAAGTAATTGAATATCTCCGGCCGAATTTTTCCCAAACCTAAAACCCTCACCTACAACAACTTCAATAACGTTCAGTTTTTTTAAAAGAATTTCGTCGATAAAAGCTTGAGCGGGCATTTGAGAAAACTTCTTAGTAAACTTAATTATCAAGAGCAAACCTACTCCCATTCGTTCAATTAACTTAGCCTTTAAGTCAAAACCGGTAAGAATGGGAAGATGAGCGCCGGGCACAAGTATTTCAAGAGGATGCGGCTCAAACGTAACCACAACGCTTTGGACCTTTAAATCGTGAGCATCTTTTACAATCGTTTCTATAATTGCTTGATGACCTCGATGCACCCCATCAAAGACGCCTATGGCGACAATTGATTTCTTTTTTTGTAATTTTAACTTCTCGACCCCAAAAATAACTTTCAAGTAATAATCTCACCTAACAAAAACACGAATTGGCCTGGCTAATATTCCCTCTTTTTTATCATCAACCATCTTAAGTATTGCAATTAATGATTTGCTCTCATCAAGCACTTTAATAAATTGTCCTTTTTTAATTTCTTTTAATTGTCCCTCCGCCATTTCATCTGTTAAAGGACGACCATTTAAAATATCTTTAACATAAGATCCTTTTAGAGTAATTGAAGGAAACTGCTTTAAAGCATCTTGAATCAAAATAATATGGTCATTTATGGTAGATGAGGAAGCTAATTCTTTAACTTCCTCAATAGAATGAGCATCATCTAAACTATAATTGCCGCAACTTGTCCGGATAAGTTTCTTTAAACGGGCTCCGCAACCAAGAAAATCACCTACATCAGCACAAAGTGTTCGTATATAGGTACCTTTTGAGCACTTCACTTTAAATGTGACAACCGGATAAGGGCCTGATTCCATCTTTAAAAAATCAATTGAATGAATGGTAATTTCTCGTGAAGGACGATCCACTTCCTTTCCCTCTCGTGCCAATTTATACAATGCTCGTCCTTTTATTTTGACAGCTGACACCATTGGCGGTGTTTGAAAAATTTTACCTTTAAAATTATTTAACGCCTGTCTTACCTCTTTTTCTGATAAACGACACGGGGCCTGAAAGACAACCTTACCGGAAGCATCTTGAGTATCGGTTTTAATGCCTAAAACCATTTCCGCCCAATATTCTTTGTCATCATTTTGCAAAAACTGAGCAATTTTCGTAGCTTTTCCAATCAATAAAATTAAAACACCTGTTGCATCAGGATCAAGCGTTCCTGTATGCCCTACCTTTTTAATTTTTATTATCTTTCTAATATTTTCAACCACGTCGTGCGAAGTAACCCCGGCAGGTTTATTTATGACAATAAGTCCATCTTTAATCATAAATTTTTCAATGCCTCCAACATCAACTTAATTGTGCCCTCTTGATTTTTTTCCGAAAGATAGCCTGCCGCATTTCTGTGTCCGCCGCCACCAAAACGGCCTGCAATTTTACTGACATCTATTTCATTTTTAGATCTTAAGCTCACTTTCCATTTACCGTCTCTGGTCTCTTTTAGAACAATTGCGACTTTGATATTCTCAATAGACCTTATAATCTCAATTAAACTTTCAGTTTCTTCAATCTTAGCCCCGGTTGAAATCAAATCTTTTTGAGTAACTGTGGCATAAGCAACTCCTGAAACTATTTTTAAATTTTTAAGCATTTTAGCCAATAACTTCAGATAAGAGACTGTGGTGGTTTCATAGACGTTATGAAAAATTTCAGCAGGTATCACCCCGTAATCTAAAAGTTCCATAGCCATTTGAAAAGCTCTCCTGTTAGCATTTGAATATTGAAACCTTCCGGTATCTGTAACCAAGCCCACGTATAGGCAGGTTGCAATATCTCTATCAATTTCTATTTTTGTTTCTTTGATAAGCTTGTAAATAAGTTCGGTTGTTGCCGGCGAACTTTTATCAACACAATTTATTTGAGCAAATTCATCGTTACCTGGATGATGATCAATGTTAATAGAAGTAGATGATTTCTGCGCCTGCTCTTTAAAACAACCGAGACGCTCTAAATTTGCACAATCGAGGGCAATAAAACACTCAATTTCTTCAAGATGTTTCGAACAATCTGAAAGCATTTCCAGGCCAGGCAAAAATGAATATTGTTTTGGAATACTTAAGCTCGTCTTAGCGTTTAGTTCGTCGGATTTTGGAGATTGCCCCCAGTTCACAAAGACGCTTTTTCCTATTTTTTTTAAAAATAAACCCAACCCTAACACAGACCCTATAGCGTCTCCGTCCGGCTGAGTGTGAGTACTCAAAATAAATTTTTTCTTTTCCAGTATAACTTTACTTATTAAGGCAATCTTGTCATCTAATTGCTCTTTGTTGCCGGAAGACGAGCAGACACCACAAGAAAAAAACCTTTTCACTGTTAACCCTCGCCTTCTTCTTCACGGATGCGATGAATTATTTCCGATATTCTCGCTCCTCGCTCCATTGACTCGTCCCACTTAAATTCCAAATCAGGGAGAAACTTCAAACTCAATTTTTCCCCTAACTTGGTTCTTATATGACCCTTAGCTTTTCTTAATACATTAAGAGTAACTTTTTTCTCTGATGAATTTAAAATGCTTATAAAAATTATGGCGCGCTTTAAATCGGGCGAAACATCGACTCCTGTTACGGTGATCATTCCAATTCGAGGATCTTTTAATTTGCTCAATATTTCGCTAATTTCTTCTTTAATTGCCTTAGCAACTTTGTTTGAACGCGGATAATTCATTTTTTCCCTTATTTTTTAGCTATCAGGAGAAAAAACTGATATTTTTCCCTGAATTTTTTCGACAAGATACATGTCAAACACTTCTTGTTCTATTCGTCCGAATATCCTTCTTAAATCATGCTCATTCTGTGAAACACAAACAATTCCAATCAAGGCTCTTTGGCACAAATCTTGATGTTCCATTTCCCCAACTGAGACGTTATATTTATTTCTAATTTTAGAAATTATACTCTTTACTATGCTTCTTTTGTCTTTTAATGAATGAGACTCCGGAATATGTAAGTCAAGCTCCAACAAACCTAAGATCATTTTACCCACATCACAAAAATATATCCCATTAACTTGCAGGTTTTTCAATCACTTGAAAAAATTCTAAAATATCGCCCACTTTAAGATCCTTAAATCCTTCAAGGCAAATGCCGCACTCATAACCACTTTTAATTGAAGCAACGTCTTCTTTGAATCGATGAAGTGACGAAATTAATCCTTCATGAACAACTATTCCGTCTCTTACCACCCTAACCTGGTCTTTTCTATTAATTTCACCTTGCGTAACAAAACAACCGGCAATTGTGCCAATTTTAGAGGCTTTAAATATTTCCCTAACCTCAACTCGCCCTTTTTCCACTTCTTCAAATGTTGGCTTTAAAAGACCCTTCCTGGCAGCTTCTATGTCTTCAATAACCTGATAAATTACTCGATACATTCTCATATCAACATTCTCTTTTTCTGCAAGTGCCTTAGCTTTATCATCAGGACGAACATTGAAACCAACAACAACCGCGTTTGACGCAGCAGCAAGCGCTATATCCGTCCCGGATATGGCTCCTACTCCTTTATGAATAACCCGTACTCGCACTTCTTCTTGATTTATCTTTTCCAAGGAACTACATAACGCTTCAACCGAACCTTGAGTATCACCTTTAACTATAATGTTTAAATCTATTAGCTCACCTTTTTTAATCTGGTCAAAAAGATCTTCTAAGGCTATATGCCTGTGCGGCTCTTTTTCAAGAATTCTCTTTTTCAATAGACGTTCTTCAGAAATTTGACGAGCCTTTTTTTCGTCCGGTGTTTGTTTTAATAAATCACCAGCTTGAGGAGTTTTAGACCATCCAATTATTTCTACAGGCTGGCCGGAAGTTGCAATAGAAATACGCTTACCCTTGTCATCTATTAAAGCTCGAACCTTACCGTAAGTGTAACCCGCAACCACTGAATCTCCAACCTTCAAGGTTCCACGATTTAAAAGAATAGTCGCAACCGGCCCTCGTCCTTTATCCAAAAAAGCTTCAACTACAGTTCCTCTTGCCATCCCTTTAGGGTTTGCTTTAATTTCTTCCATCTCTGCTATAAGCAGTATCATATCCAAAAGTTCATCTATATTAGTTTTTTCTTTGGCTGAGACATTAACAAATACTGTCTCTCCTCCCCATTCTTCCGGCACTAAATTATATTCTGTGAGTTGTTGTTTGACTTTGTCTGGATTTGCCTGGGGTTTATCTATCTTGTTTATCGCTATTAAAATGGGAACTCCGGCCGCGTTAGCATGATTAATTGCTTCAATTGTCTGCGGCATCACTCCATCGTCGGCAGCAACAACAATAACTGCTATATCTGTAATTTTAGCCCCTCGTGCTCGCATGGCCGTAAAGGCTTCATGACCCGGAGTATCAATAAAAGTTATTTTTTTACCCTTATGTTCTATTTGATACGCTCCAATGTGCTGTGTTATCCCTCCCGCTTCAGTTGAAACTACATCAGTTTCTCTAATCGCATCCAGTAAAAGAGTTTTGCCGTGGTCTACGTGCCCCATGACGGTTACTACAGGTGGCCTTGGTTTTAAATCTTTAGCATCTTCTTCTATTTCCTCTTCTTCTTCTATTTCCTCTTTTATTTCTTCCTCTAAAGAAATTATTTTAACCTTAATGCCAAATTCATCAGCCAATAGCTCAATTGCCTCGTTGCCAACAGGTTGATTTATCGTGGCCATTTCTCCTAAATTCATAAGTATTTTAATGATTTCTGAAGGAGATTTTTTAAATATCTCGGAAAGCTCCTTCACAGTTGAACCCTCCGCAATTTTGAGTTTTAGTTCGTCGTCTTCCTTCTCTTCGGAAACCAATTTCGCCTTTTCTTTTACCATTCTTTTTGGCTCAGATTGCTTTAATTCCTCTGTTTTCTCTGTTTTACACATTGTTTTATCTTTCGTTTTTTTGCTAATATTTTCGCCAAATTTTTCTTTTAATAGTTTAATGGCAACATCATCAATTGTAGCAAAGTGATTTTTAACACTTATGCCATTTTCTTTAAGTTTCTTCATTAACTCAGTGCTTGGAATATTCAACTCTTTTGCTAATTCATAAATTCTTATTCCCAATCAAATCACCCTTTATCTATACTCATCTCTTTGTTCTTTGTAATTTCTAATAGTTTATCACTTAAAATTTTTACAGTTTCTTTATCGATATTTTTACTTAAAGCTCTCTCCAATTTTTTTCCTTTTATTGCTTTATCGAAGCACTCCATACAACAAACATAAGCCCCTCTACCACTTGCCTTACCCTTTAAATCAAGCACAATCTCCCCGGTAGGAGTACGAACTATTCTTATAAGTTCTTTTTTAAAAAAAGACTCCCCGCAACCAATGCATTTTCTGATGGGTGCCTTTTTATCACTCATTTAATCATCTATTCCTTTGTGAATACCACAGTAATTGCTTCCAGGTTTTGCTTTGTTTTTACAAGGTTTACCAGATTTAGTGGTTGCTTGGCATAGTCCTTCTTCAGCTAATGATTTTTTTAAAGTTGCTTTTTCAGACTCCTTGCCCTCAACTTCCAGTTTTTCTGAAACCTGATTTTCACTTATTATGTCTATTCTCCAGCCAGTAAGCTTGGCAGCTAAACGTGCATTTTGTCCTTCTTTCCCTATGGCCAAAGAAAGTTGGTCATTGGGGACAATTACTTGTGCCGTTTTTTTATCTTTACTTATTATAACTGTTTTAACCTTAGCCGGACTTAGCGCGCTTGCAACATAAGTAGCTGAATCTTCGTTCCACTTAACCACGTCAATTTTTTCTCCGCGAAGTTCCCCTACCACCATGCGAACCCGAGAACCTTTTGGGCCAACACATGCTCCAACCGGATCTATGCTTTCATCACGAGAGCTCACTGCAATTTTTGATCTGAAACCCGGTTCTCGAGCAACGGATTTTATTTCCACATATCCATCGGAAATTTCAGGCACCTCAAGTTCAAAAAGACGTTTTAATAACCCAGGATGAGTTCTAGAGATAATTATCTGAGGTTCTTTGCTGGTCCGTCTCACTTCAACAATATAAGCTTTTATGCGCATCCCATGTTCGTATCTTTCTCCAGGAACCTGTTCCTCTGAAGGCATAAGTGCCTCAACCCGACCTAAGTTTACTAATGTATAGCGTTGATCACTCTGCTGTATAATACCTGTAACGATATCGCCTTCTCTGTCAATGTATTCCCCATACATCATTTCGCGCTCTGCTTCTCTTATCTTTTGAAGAATTACTTGTTTAGCCGTCTGAGCCGCAATTCGGCCAAAATCTTTTGGAGTGATTTCTTTTTCAATAATCTCTTTTTTACCTTTTTTTTCAACTTCGGTTCGCGAAAATACCTTAATTTTGCCTGACTCGGGATCTATTTCCACATAAACATTTAAATTAGCACCATAATTTTTTTTATAAGCCGAAGCTATAGCTGTTTTAAGCGCTTCTAAAATTATTTCAGGATCAATTTTTTTCTCTCTTTCAATTTGCCTAATAGCATCCATTAAGTCTAATTTCACTTTACTTCTCCTTTCATAAACTTATAAATCTATTTCCACTACAACATTAGCTTTTTTTAATTTGCCATAAGGAATCTCATACATTTCACCGTCACAGTTAACCACAAATAAATCATCCTTTGCAGACTCAAGAATTCCCTTAAACTGACTTCGTTTTTTTATCGGCTCTTTCGTTTTAACGCAAATTTTTGAACCAATATATTTTTTAAAATGCTTTGGTTTTGTTAATGGCCTCTCTATTCCTGGTGAAGAAACCTCCAATATATAATTTTGGCTAAGTAGATTGACGTTATCTAATTCTTTAGATATAGCGCCACTTGCCTTAGTACACATATCAATAGTAACTCCCTTGTCTGAATCGATGTATATTCTTAAGACCATTCCAACCGACTCTTTTTTAAACTCGATATCCACCAGTTCAAACCCATTGGCTAACAATGCTTGATTTACCAAATCTTTAATTTTTGAAATTTTCGCTATGTCCATCATTGCCCTTTAAATTATATATCTTTAAAATATGAAAAAAGTGGGCATTCGACCCACTTTCTAAGCTTTTTACCTGCTGATTGATATTAGCATAATATTTATGGCTTCGCAATAGTCGTGATAAAAAATGACGTTATAAATATGCGAAACTTAACTTATTTATCAATCTTTATGTTTAAAAATTAAATGAAATAATATATCTCGATACATACCTAATCTCGATAGAATTCCTTTACGCAAACCCATTTTTTCTTCTTTCATAACATGTGTCACATTGGGCAAAACAACTTCTTTAACCCGTGCATGCTTTCGTTTAGCTTGTTTGGCAAAAGCAATTTCTACACCATACCCACAATTGGTAAAATCCGGCATCCTTTCCAATATCTCTCTTTTGAAGGCCCTTTGCCCTGAAATGCGAGGAACTAATGCTTGAGAAATATCTGTCGCCATTCTTCCTCCTGTAAATTTCCCCAGTGTCATATCCAAATCTTCTTCGAGAAGCGGCTTAATTAAACTTTCAATGTGCACTGTTTTAAGGCCAATTAAATCTGCATCTATTAAAACTAAAATTGCAGCATCGGTGGAATCTATCCCCGTACTCAAGGCCGCTCCCTTACCTCCATTTTCCTCACGATTAATCACCTTTACTCTTTTATATTTTTTTGCAACTTCAGCCGTGTCATCAGTTGACCCATCATCGACCACAATTATTTCATCAATTAATTGAACCTTTATGGCCTCATCTAAAACTAACCCTATTCTCTTGGCCTCATTATAAGCAGGTATTATTAAGGCAATTTTTGTTTTTGCTTCTTCCAACTATTGTCTCCTTAATATGCTTTGGCAAAATATACCATTGATCCTGTTTTGCCACACAAAATACATCGGCCCTTTTTCTCGTTAAATGGAATGCATCGAATTGTCGCCATAGTTTTTTCTTTAATTTTAACTTCGCAATCCTGGTCACCACACCAAAACGCCTTAACAAAACCTTGTTTATTCTCAATTAAAGAGGTTAGTTCTTCAAAGCTAGAAGTTTCTCTGGTATTTTCGTTTCTAAAACTTTTTGCTTTTTCAAAGAGACTTTTTTGAATATCGTCTAATACTTCAATAATCTTGTTTTTTAGCTTATCAATTGGGATAAATTCTTTTGCATGTGTGTCCCGTCTAACTAAAACAACTTGATTTTTTTGAACATCTTTTGGCCCAATCTCTATTCTTAAGGGAACACCTCGAAGCTCCCACTCACTGAACTTCCAACCCACCCTGTGTTCACGTCTCCTGTCTACTTTAAGTCGGCAAACTCCGGTGAGCATTTTTTCAATTTCACGCACTTTTTCTTCAACGGCCTCTTCTGATTCTTTTTTGCCTAAAATTGGCACAACTACGGTTTGAATGGGAGCAATTCTGGGTGGTAAAATAAGACCCGAATCATCTCCGTGAACCATAATAAGAGCTCCAATTAAACGCGTTGAAACGCCCCAGCTTGTTTGCCAAGCAAACTTTCTTTCTCCATCCATATCTTGAAAAGTAATATCAAAAACCTTAGCAAAATGCTGGCCGAGATTATGTGAAGTTCCCGCCTGAAGAGCCTTGCCATCCGACATAAGCGCCTCAAGTGAATATGTCTTAAGAGCCCCGGCAAATTTTTCCCGTTCAGTTTTTCTTCCAATATATACCGGAATAGCTAAATCCTTTTCTATAAAATCCTTGTAAACATGGAGCATTTTGAGAGTTTCTTCCTCAGCATCCTCTTCAGTTCTGTGTACAGTGTGCCCTTCTTGCCACAAGAATTCCGTTGTACGTAAAAATGGCCTGGTTACTTTCTCCCACCTTACAACATTTGCCCATTGATTAATTAAAACCGGTAAATCTCGCCAAGAATCGATCCATTTTGCATACATGCTGCCAATAATGGCTTCCGACGTAGGTCTAATAGCTAACCTTTCTTCAAGTTTTTCCTTACCGGCATGAGTTACCCAGGCCACTTCGGGAGCAAAACCTTCAATGTGTTCAGCTTCCTTTGCCAGTAAACTTTCCGGAACAAATAAAGGGAAGTAAGCATTTTCATGCCCTGTATCTTTTATCTTTGCATCTAATAGCGTTTTCATATTTTCCCACAAAGCGTAACCATAAGGCCTTATAACCATACAGCCTTTAATTGGCGAGTAATCAGCAAGTTGGGCTGCAATAATAACATCTGTATACCATCGCCTAAAATCAACGCTCTTATCAGTAATCGTTTCAACAAAATTATTTCTTTCGTCTGCCTCCATAAAAATTAACCCCTTTCAAATTCTGATACCAACGTCAAAAGCGCCTCAACCAAATCGCCTTCGGGAACTTTTTTAATAGGTTTACCTTTAGCAAACAATAAGCCTTCTCCCTTCCCGGCGGCAATACCCAAATCAGCCTCGCGTGCTTCGCCCGGACCATTAACGATACAGCCCATAACCGCAATTTTGAGCGGTATTTTACACTTCGAAAGCTTTTTTTCTACTTTTTTAGTTAATGCAATTAAATCAATTTCGCACCTTCCGCAAGTGGGACAAGATATAATCTCAGGGCCTACACACCTTAATTCAAGAGCGCGTAAAATTTTAAAACCGACTTCGACCTCTTTTATTGGATTCGCTGTAAGAGAAACTCGAATTGTATCACCAATTCCCTCTCTAAGAAGGGTGCCTATGCCTATTGCCGATTTTACTGTACCTGTTACCAGAGTTCCCGCTTCGGTTACCCCGATATGCAAAGGACAATTTACTTTGCTGGCAAGGAGCTCGTATGCTTCAATAGTCGCTGTAACCGACGAAGCCTTGACTGAAACAATAAAGTCTAAAAAATCCAAATCTTCAAAAAAACCAACATACTCTAAGGCACTATTTGCTAAGGATTTAGCCAAGCTCTCTCCCGAATCTCGATATTTCTTGTGAAGAGAACCTGCGTTCACTCCTATTCTAATTGGTATCCTTTTTTCACGAGCTTTTTCAATTATTTCTCGAACACGTGATTCGTTACCTATATTGCCCGGATTTATGCGAATTTTATCAGCCCCCGCATCAAGAGCGGCCAAGGCAAGTTTGTAGTTAAAGTGAATGTCTGCCACAAGTGGAATCTTTATAAGTTCTTTAATATGCGATAAAGCAGCAACTGCTTTTTTATCTGGAACAGCCACCCTCACAAGCTCGCAGCCTGCTAATTCCAATTTTTTAATTTGAGACACAGTTTTATCAATATCGTGTGTCTTTGTGTTTGTCATCGACTGCACCGAGATAGGTGCATCGCCCCCGATTTTTAGGCTTCCAACTTTTATTTGTCTACTTTTTACACGTTTCACTATCGACTCCCTGCCATAAAAAAACCGGAAATATCAGAAAAAGTAACCACAATCATTAAAAAAATAAGCAAAGCTACTCCAATAGCCTGAATAGTAAAGATAGTTTGAACTTTCGGCGGCTTTTTGGCAATTAATTCATAACCCATAAAAGCAAGTTTTCCGCCATCTAACGGTGGTATCGGAATTAAGTTTGCAATTCCCAAACCCACACTCATTTGAGCTAAAATTCCTAAATAAACGATAATTCCCTCTTGAATGCCGATAGATATCTCTTTAACTAAACCAATGGGACCAATTATCTTGCCCGTAAAACCTTCTAAATGCTTCCTTGTTATCAGTAAAAATATCGATTTTAAAGTCATCCAAATAATTTCAATGGTCGCTTTTAAGCCCTGATATAGCGCAGAAAAAATATTAAACTTTCTGGTGGTCATCTTCACCTCTACTCCTAAAAATCCATGACCGTCCTCTTCAATAATTTTAGTGACAATTTCAACTTTTTTGTTATTGCGCAGAACCACGAAATTTAAGGTTTTATTCGGACTTTTCTTAATTGTGTTGGTTACCTCGTCCCACGCTTCAATCTTTTCTCCTTCAATGGAAATAATTTTATCTCCTGCCTTAAACCCTGCTTTAACAGCTGGGTAGCCCAGGATAACTTCCTCAATTGTTGTGGTTGGAGTGGGCACGCCAATCATAAAAATAATTGCTATTAAAAATACAGGGAGAATAAAATTCATAAATGGGCCGCCTAAAAGAACACAGACGCGTTTACCCCAGGGTTGGTCTCCTAAAACTCGCAGTCTTGTTTCTTTTCCTGAGATATCTTCAGGATTAATATCTTCAAGCTTGACATAGCCCCCCAACGGGAAAGCAGCTACTCCATAAACCGTATCCCCTCTCTTCAAAGAGATTAATTTTGGGCCATATCCCAAAACAAATTCATAAACTTTTATATTTAAAAATTTAGCTGCTATAAAATGCCCAAATTCATGAACGAAGATTAAAAGCCCTATTCCTAAAATCGTAAGAATTATCTTTCCAAAAATAACGGCCAAAACCATCCTAGCCCCTTTCCCGTTTTATTACTTCTCTTGCTCGTATTCTTGCCCAATTGTCAACTTCTTTTAGAAGATTTAATTCCACTGGCTTTACTGCTTTGTGCTCCGAAAGAACTGTGTAAATCACTTTTGAAATAGATAAGAACGGAAGTTCCTCATTTAAAAAAGCAGCCACCGCCTCTTCATTTGCCGCGTTTAAGACAGCAGGAAATGTCCCACCCTTTTCGCCAGATTCAATTGCATATTTTAAGCATGGGAAATTTGTTAAATCTGGTTCTTCGAAAGTAAACTGTCCTATTTTTATGAAATTAAGCATCGAAACCGGTGAAGCTATTCGTTTAGGATAAGAAAGAGCATATTGTATGGGAATTCTCATATCGGTGGGACCCAAGTGCGCTTTTATCGAACCATCAATAAATTCAACCATAGAGTGTATGATGCTTTGTGGATGAATTAACGTTTCAATCTTATCGTAATCCAGGTTGAACAAAAAATGGGCTTCTATAACTTCTAATCCTTTGTTCATTAAAGTTGCGGAATCTATTGATATCTTCTTCCCCATGTTCCAGCGAGGATGCGCGAGAGCCTCTTTGGGCGTTATGTTTTGTAACTCGGAAAGTTTCTTTCCCCTAAAAGGACCACCTGACGCAGTTAAAATTATCTTGTTAATCTCATCAGTTTTCTCTCCAATTAAACACTGGTAAATAGCACTATGTTCACTATCTACCGGAATTATCTTTGCTCCAGTTTTAGGAAGTAAGCGATTTATTATTTCGCCACCAATAACCATAGATTCCTTATTGGCTAAAGCCAGCGTTTTGCCAGACTTAACAACCTCGACAGTCGCCTCAAGGCCCGCAGAACCCACTAAAGCATTTAAAACAATGTCTGCATCAAAAAGTGCCAACTCGGCAAGCCCTTTCTCACCACAAAAAATCTTGATATCTTTTATAAGAGAGTCACGCAAAACTTGAACCATCTTAAAATCAGGCATAGCAATTGCTTGAGGGTTAAACTCATTTACCTGCTCTATTAAAAGTTCGATATTTCGATAAGCTGACAATCCAACCACTTGAAAAATATCTCGATGCTGTCTAACAACATCGAGAGTTTGTCTTCCAATTGAACCGGTTGAACCGAGAATGATTATTTTTTTCATGTTAATCCTTATAATAGCATTTTAATTAGATAAAAAGCCGCTGGAGCCGAGAGAATAAGACTGTCAAATCTATCCAATATTCCTCCATGCCCCGGAAGTAAGCTTCCACTATCTTTAAGACCGGCTATTCGTTTCAGCTTAGATTCGAAAAGGTCACCCATTTGGCCGAAAATGGCAATTCCTGCCCCCAGTAAAATCCTCTCAATAAAATTTAAAAATGGGATAAAACAGAAGCTTCCTGCCGCAATAGACGTTATTAAAAGCCCTCCCATAGCACCCTCTAAGGTCTTGTGGGGGCTAATTTTAGGAGCTAATTTCGTTTTTCCAAATAGTGAGCCCACAAAATAAGCCGATGTATCGAAAACCCAAGTTGCTAAAATAACCGCAAGAACAAGTTGGACCCCACGCTCAGCTATCCCTCGAATTAAAATCAAGTGGCTCAGTGAAAATCCAATATAGATGGAAGCAACTACAGTTAAGGCAGCACTCTTAAATGAAAACAAATTACCCGCAATAAATTTTCGCATCAACGTCAAAAAAAACACGATAATAAAGGCAAGAACGAAACCCTTAAGCCCATAAAAAAATGCAGAAAGACAAAAAATTATCCCGTTAAGCAAGGTAAGAAAAAGATCGGGCCTTGCGTCTGGCTCCTTAAAAAAAGAGCAAAATTCTAAAAGCGCCAAAACC